>JBEKYG010000124.1:0-9609 GCA_049511215.1 Acidobacteriota bacterium
GCGATCTCCGTGAAGGTTCCGTTGTCGTTGCGGTAGAGCTTATTGGGGACATTTCCCTTCATGCCGACGAACAAATCCAGATCGCCGTCGTTGTCGAAATCAGCCCAGCAGTTGGGCTGGCCGCCTGAGATGCCGAACAGATCCGGCTGGACCGCGGTGAATTGAGGTTGCCGGGAAGCCGCCGAGGCGAACAGTTCTTTCCGGCGGGGTGAGGAGTCCGTGAGCGGCAGGCTGAGAAGGGCCAGCCACGCCGCGATCACAATGAACATGCCGGTATTACGTTTCATGTACGCCCCCTTGTAGTTTTTTGCCTGGATCCAGGATCCGGATGCGATGGTATCGCTTGCTCATCCTTCAAGCAATCGGAACGTTGTCCTTGGGGCCGTCGTTTTGGCAATATCGCGCACTTATCTGCCTGCGAGCCATCTCTCCAGATTCGAGACCCATTCGAATCGACAGACAAGCGGAACTTGCCCGCCTGCCGGAATCATCAAGATTGCACGAATGAAGCCTTACACATGATGATGACAGGACGAGATTCCGCTGACAATAATTCAGTAACCATCATGCATGGCTATTCGTGGCTAAGCGCCCGCATCGGGTCAATCCGTGTGGCCCGCATCGCTGGAACCAGGCTCGCCGCCAGCCCGGCTCCCATCCGCACATGGGTATGCCAAGAAATATAATTGGATAAGGTTCGGTCGTCGGAGTCCCGTTCTCATGAAACAGCGAGGGCGCGGACTGCACGTGCGTGGCGGTGCTCGAGAAAAGAATGACGGCAGAAATAAGAAGAAGGGCGCCGGGCAGCTGCTGCATGTAGCCCCCCCAAATTAAGCGCGAATGACCGGCCGGTCACGGTCCGCCAGAAGAGAACTCCTGCCAACACCGGCTTGCGTGCCGATCTTTGGATACATCTTCGGGCAGGAACTTCAGTGCGACGGCGCGCTTGAGCTTGGTGTCTTCGGCCTTGCAGACGACGCCCATGCCTCCGCCGCCAAGCTTTGAAGCGATTTCCTATTATTTGTTCCCTATGTGTGAGCCTTGAGGAATTCAAATGCCTGGCGGATGATATCGCGGCTGAATGCATCATCATTACGGATGTCAAACCCGTGAAATCCCTCAGGATGATTGCGGATGCTCACAAGGAGATTCCTCTTCGAAGCCATTTCTATGAATTGATCGGCGGTGGCATTCAAGATCGGCATATCGAGTCCGGCCCGCCCGACGAAGATCGGGGGAAGATTTCCGGATGTCGCGCCGAGGGCGACTACAGGCGAGAACCTTTCCAGGACTTCGTCATCGACGGCTGCTGGCGCCTGAGCACGAAGCGACCGAAGATCCATAAGGGAGTAAAAAGCCACCAGGGACCGGATGTAGGCCGGCGGCCGGCGCAGAACTTCGCTCAAGAAGGGTCCGCCTCCCGAAAAGACCCAAGGGGCTGCGCGATGTTAATCGATCCCCAGTGACGCGGCCTGTTCGCGAATCAGGGCGAGAAGCGCATCGATGTCTCCCTGGGCGTCGGCCAACCGGCCAACCGGCCGACCCCGAAGAGCCGGTGATTGAACGTCACGCCGACGAAGCCCGACGCCGCTTGCGGTTCGCCGGCGCCAAATACCACTTCGACCTATTTCGGAACCAAAGCGGTTCCGGCGATCAGGTCGGGGATGCCGCGGGCCGGGCGAACCGCGGCGTAAATCAGGCCGGTGATTCCGATCGCGAGTGGCAGCGATGCAATCCAGGGGCTCGTCGAAAGACTTAAAGGGTGGTTGAGATAGGAGAAGGGCGGTAACGGGAGACAAAGCATGAACATACCCCAGGTAGTCAGAGCCCGTAATGCACATCGATAACGCGGCGCTTTCCGTCCTTCCTCCATTTGCACTGACATCCCAAAAAGTCGAGTCAGCAGACCACCTCTCAGAATCACGGACAACAGGAACGCAGGAATCGACAGGAACCCGAGTAACACACAGGCCCCAAATGGCAAAGCCCTCTCCAGCCGCGGCAGCATGCGTAGGAACTCACCAACGCCGGCTTCACCTACGATCGCGCGTGCACGATCGAGATCGGTTTCGGAGACATGCGGATGTTGCTTCACCGCCGATTCCAGAACAGACAGATGCCCTTGGTTCAAACTCCTAAGATAGATCTCGGATCGGGGGGAAGCCTTGAGCTTCAAATAGCTCGCGGCCAGGATCGTTCGAATGGCATCGCCCTGCTCCTTCGTTTTCGAGTTCTCGGGCGACTGGTCGAGTTGCTGGAGCTTGGCCGTATACTCGGAAATTGCCGTAAGATCGCGTATCCAGTCGGGCGTGCGCGATGTGATGAAACGAGCCGCGAATATTGAAGTCGCCATAATGAGCGGAAGGATGGCAGTGACCAGGCCCGGTTCAGCACATCGTCATGCGCGGCGATGAGCGCGCGCGCATCGGTCCTCCACAGAATAGCGTTGGACCGGTACGGGCCGAAATTCGCCGGCAGGTCGCCCGGCAGCGGGCTCTCCGCCAACGGAATCGGAGGCGCCGCCAGTTCTGCCCTGTGACGCATCGAGCGGACGCGCGTTCCGCTCGCGAGCTCATGTAGACCGGCGTAACCGTTTCGCTTGCGAGCCAGAATCCAAAGGGCTGCGTAGGAACATAAAGGTACACTCGCCGTCCAATAAGATGCGGAAACAGTCGTCAGACCTGACTTCCATTGGATCCAAGCGACTACGCTTGGGATAACCAAATAGAAGATCAGGAATACCGCGCTCCTCACGGCAGCCTGGCTATAGCTCAGCTTCCCGCCTTCGACGCTTTCCACTCGCAAGCCCAGCAGCCACTTCCCCAGGCTTCTGCCCCAAAACTTCTCGCCGATGAAGAAGTAGAAAAACCACGCCATGGTCGTGAGTATGCTGATAAACATGAAGCCGCTGATCAAACCGCCCTCAGACAAGGCCTTTAGCAGCAATGGAGCCATGATCAAGTTCAGGGGATAAAAGGCAAGGTAATCAAGGATGAAAGCACCGAAGCGGCGAGCGAGGGTGACCGGGGTTGTGGCTGAAGACGAGTAGGGCAACAGTTCGGCGCGTAGTGCCGCATAGCTTGGGTAGCGCTTGTCTCGGTCTTTGGTCAGAGATCGGAAAACAATGCGCTCCAGCCCGGCCGGGATTCTGGCGGAATGATGCGAGAAGGGGGTCGGCGGCTCCGAAACGATCCGGGCGAGCACCTCGCCAACCTGGGCTGCTTCAAATGGCGGTTTCCCAGTCAAGAGCGCATAGAGCGTCGCGCCGACGGAATATATATCGGTGCGTACATCAAGCTCGCGTCCCCTCACCTGCTCCGGCGAGGCGTAAGAGGGGGTCCCCAGAAATGATCCTGTAATGGTCAATTTGGTGTCACTCTCGAGAGTGCGCGACAAGCCGAAATCGCCCACTTTTGCATGACCCGCCTCATCCAGGAAGCAGTTTGACGGCTTCATGTCGCGGTGTAGAACGCCGACTTTGTGCGCAGCTTCCAACCCGTCAATGATCTCCAGGATCTGGTCGACCGCCTCCGCGACTGGAAGCCGTCCTCTCGCCTTGAGCTGGTCCTGGAGTGTCCCCCCCGGCATGAGCTCCATCGTGATAAGAGTCGGAAGATTATCGTTGTTTGGATTTTTGATTTCCATGAGACTCTCGTCGGAGTGATGTTAGTTTCACCTTGCGCTGCGAAAATCCATTGTGCCTATGACTGGTGATTGTATATCAAAAGACAGGTGGAACCGCCAGCGGTCTCGAAGGCAGGCCGAGGCAATCCGGCGGAGCTGTAAACTTCAAACCAGGAGCAGCTGTAAGTGTGGTTGTGCCATGAGCAGACGTGGGGCGCATGGCCCCGGTCTCGCTTGTCTTGATTGGTTGCCCCGAATCATCGGAACATCCGGTGAATCCAATGGCCATGAGAAGCGTAGCGAGCAGGGTTGCAGCCCCGCGCGGACGGGGCATCATGGGATTTTTCCTCCATCTCGGTGAAAAGCAACATTTCCATCTTTTCAGATTTTACCTGGATGGCGCGTTAGGAGCGGGAAAAGAAGATCTACTCCTTTTTGCGGTGTCACTCATTGGATCACGATATTGATGAGTTTGCGGGGGACAACCATCACTTTTTTGACCGTCCCGCCTTCCGTGTGTCTCCGGACTTTCGCATCCGCCAATGCTGCCGATTCCAGCTCTTCCCTGCTAGCCTGGATTTCCACGGAAAACTATTCGCCTAAGTGCCGGGCTAACTTGCAGGTCCATTGTAAGTGGTCAGACGTAATGGCAGCCCATTCCACCAGGGTACTGCAACGCGCTGCTCCATGAGGCCCGAAGCGAGGATTAAGACTTTTGGTGCCTTGGAGTCTTGGAGTTAGCTTTTATTTGCGGGCGACACGGCTCCAGGTATTTCGTGGTTTGTTTCTCGCTGTTGCCGAGTTCAGGGCTTGACGGCTGAGTGCGGTGCGGCATGGTTGTCGCCGTTCGGACGGCCAAGGAGCAACTCGAGCGCTTCCTGCTGGCGGCTGGCGACCACGGCCAGCACTTCGTCTCCGGCCTGCAAGACCGTCTCGCCACGCACGGCGAGCACTTCGTCTTTCCGAATGATCGCGGCCAGGGTGCAGTTCGCCGGCAGTTCAAGATCGCGCACCATCTTTCCTACCGCCGGCGCCTGTGGGGAGATCTTTTCTTCTACCAGCGCCACCTCTCCTTTGCGCAGCTTCACCAGGGTCATCATGTCGCCCAGCGACATTTCTTCCGCTATGAGCTTGGCCATCATGTCGGCCTGATTGATCGCAACATCCACATGGAACTTCTTATCGAAGAGCCAGGCATTGCGGGGATTGTTGATTCGGGCAATGGTGCGGGGGACCTGGTAACGGTCGCGCCCCAGGTAGCAAAGGACCAGGTTGTCGGCGTCCACTGTGGTGCAGGCAGCAAGCACCTGACACTCGCGCACACCCGCAAGCTCGAGCATATGAGGGCTTGTCGGATCACCTTGGTAGATCGCCTCGGTGGGGAGTTCCTGGTGGATGCGGGCGAGCACATCCGCTCGATCCTCGATCAAGTGGACCTTGTGCTTCTGTGCAATCAGATAGAAGGCAAGTTGTGCTCCAGTGCGGCCGCCGCCGGCAATGATGACAAACATGTCAGCCCTCCTGAAGCTTGTTCAAATCGCCGGACCCAGCCTTGACAACGGTGCCCTTGGGAGCTTCGCACAAAATCTCCTCGATGCGCATGGCGCCCATGCTGACAGGGCTGATGACCTGCAGCCCGAACGCTTCGTGCAAGGCGCGTTTGCGTGGGTCGTAGTTTCGCACCACTACATTCGGCACCTTAAACACAACCTGGGCGATATGTCCGAGCACGGTGTTGACCGAATCGGATGGCGTCACAGCGGCCAGAGCGTGCGCATGTTCAATCCCCGCGCGCAGCAGGACATCCTGGGTCAGGACGTCTCCTCTCATTGTGAGGCCGCGGAAGTCCTCCGGCAGATTGCGGAAGGCCGCCGTGTCCTGGTCGATGACCGTGACCTTGTGGCCCTTGCGATAAAGGGCGTATGCGACCTCGGCTCCTACTCGGCCACAGCCGATGACAATGATATTCATGAAGATCGCGCTCCCATGATCCAGCCTATTCTACCTGATAAGGCACGTCGGTGATTACTACGCCTCGCTTAAACAGGAGCACCAGCCTCAGCATCATGGCAGTCTGTGTGTGCAGTATATTATACAGCCAGCGCTTCGGCACAAACTGCGGCACGATAATCGTGATGGTCTCGTTGGGCTGGCGCTGGGACGCGATCGCATCGATATATTGCAGCAGCGGCTCCAGGAAAAGGCGATAGGGTGATTCCAGAATCACGAGCCGCACCCCCTTGCCCCAGGTTGTCCATTGCTGCTGCACCTGTTCCGCTTCCGCCGGGTCGATCGACACGTGCACGGCGGTGACGTCATCGGATAGCATCTGGGCATATCGGAGTGCGGCCAGGGTTCCCTGATGGACCGAGCTGATCGGCAGGATGACTCGATGCCGGGGTTCGGGGGGCGGCTCGCCAAAGCCCTCCAACGCGAGGCTTCGCTCAAGTCGCTGGTAGTGCCTGTGAATTCCCTGCAACAGCACGACCATCAGCGGAATTAAAACCAAAACGATCCAGGCGCCCTCGAGGAACTTGGTGGCGGAGAAGACGATCGCGACCACGGCGGTGCAAAAAGCCCCGAAGCCGTTGATGGCCATCTTCATCTTCCAGTTGGGCTGGTGACGCAGGGTAGAACCGCGCTCTTTTACCTCGATGCCCGGCTGGAGGTGTCCTATCTTCCACCAGCGTCGAGCCATACCCGCCTGCGATAGCGTGAACGCCATGAATACGCCTATGGCATACAAGGGGATCAGGCCGGTAACACTGGCGTCAAAAGCAATGATCAGGACCGATGCGATCAATGCGAGAGCGATGATGCCGCGCGAGTAAACCAGCCGGCTGCCCCGATAGGTAAGTTGCCGCGGCAGGAAGCCATCGGCGGCCATCAGGGCGCTCAGGCGAGGAAAGTCGGCAAAAGAGGTGTTGCATGCCATGATCAGGATGACCGAAGTGGCGGCGATGGTGCAGAGATACAATACTCCCTGGCTCCCGTAGGCGGTGCGAGTCAACTGAGAGATAACCGTTTCACGCTCCGACGGAACGGTGCCGATGTGCTTGGCAAGGAACGAAATGCCGAGGAACAAGCTGCCCAAAATGGAAGACATCCAAATCAGCGTGAGCCCCGCGTTGCGCGTGCGCGGTTCTTTGAAGGCAGTGATTCCGTTAGAGATTGCCTCAATCCCGGTGAGAGCGGAAGTGCCGTTGGCAAAAGCGTGGAGGATCAGGAAAGCCGTAAGCGACTGCAAGGTGTGGGCCACCTCAAGCGCCGGCGGGTTGGGCACTGGGCCCAGTGAACCGGCCAGATATCGGAACAGCCCAACTCCGACAGTAAGATACATCGATGCGATGAAAAAATAGGTTGGTATCGCAAAAGCCCTGCCGGATTCCTTCACGCCCCTCAGATTCATGACCATGACGAACATTACCAGGCCGACCGTGATGTGCACCCGGTAGGGAAACAATTCCTGATACGCCGAAACGATCTGGGCCACGCCCGAAGACATCGATACCGCAACGGTCAGCACATAGTCGGTCATGAGGGCGGCCCCGGCGGCGCGGGCCGGCAGCTCACCCAGATTGTCGCGAGCCACTATGTAGGATCCGCCGCCGCCTGGATAGGAATGAACCGTCTGTTCGTAGGAGATGGTGACAATAACCAACAAGGCGACAATGGCGATCGAAATTGGAAAGACCGCCCCGAACGCCAACGTGCCGGCGGCAGCCAGCACCACCAGCATTTCCTGGGTGGCGTATGCCGTAGAGGAGAGCGCATCGGAGGCAAATACTGCCAGCCCTATGGCTTTGCCGACAGTCTGGTGCGGTGCATCCGCGGTCGGCAGGGGCCGTCCAATGAGCCAGGTGCGCCATACACGGGGCGGGATGTAGTTCTCCGCCCGCCGTTGCACCGCCGTGCCGTTTTGCTGATCCACAGTGACCATAATGTCCCGAGGTGCTCGAGTCGCTCGGAAAGGCGCTCATTGTATCTCTCCCGCCACGGCGTGTCAAAAATACATTGGCGCTGAAGCGACCGATCCACGATCTGTTCTTTCATCAGATCCTAGGATAGGGAATAATACGTGGCAGCAGAAGTACAATGCCGTAGCCGGGACGAAAGCTCCGGCACAAGCAGTCGATACTTTTAGCACTTTGCGGTGGACGGTCGACACCGGCGCATCCACCGTATAACGATCCCGACGGACAGGAGGAAGGAGCCATATGGCACATAACACTTTCGAGCCAACTCGGAAAATCTCGTGCTTCATTTGTATCCTCGCCGTAGTTTCCTTTTCCGCGTGGCCGGTGACGGGTCAGGTCGGCGCCCCGGGCGCTCAAGCAACGCGAGGCCAGGGTGCGGCGTCCGCCACCCTTCTCCGGCCCGCACGGGTGTTTGATTCCGAGGATGGCAAGACCCACGAAGGTTGGGTTGTGCTGGTGAGAGGCGATAGAATCGCCGCCGTGGGCCCGGCTGCACAGGTCTCCGTTCCCGATGGCGCCCAGACGATCGAGCTGACTGGGATGACACTCCTGCCGGGCCTAATGGACATCCATTCGCACATTTTCCTCCACCCTTACAATGAGACGCTCTGGAACGACCAGGTGCTCAAAGAGCCTCTTGCCTATCGGACTGTGGAAGCCGTGATTCATTGCGAACGCACGCTAATGGCGGGATTCACCCTCTTGCGCGATCTCGGCACCGAAGGCGCGGGCTATGCAGACGTATCGGTGCAGCGCGCCATCAGCGAGGGCCTGATCCCGGGACCGCGCCTGCAGGTGGCTACGCTAGCCATCGTTGCCACCGCGAGCTACGGGCCGGGGCCGGCCGATTTTGCCCCCGACCTGATCTTGCCCAAAGGGGGGCAGGAAGTGAGCGGGACGACGGAGATTATCAAGGCAGTACGGGAGCAAGTTGGGCATGGCGCCGACTGGGTCAAGGTGTATGCTGATTATCGGCACGGCGTAAGCGGCACCGTGCCGACCTTCAGCGAGGAAGAATTGCGCACCCTGGTCTCGGAAGCCCACTCTGCAGGCAGGCCGGTTTCCGCGCACTCCACCACCGCGGAGGGAATGCGCCGTGCGACGGTAGCCGGGGTGGATACGATCGAACATGGATACGGCGGCACCGAAGAAGTGTTCCGCCTCATGGCGGAGCACGGGACCGCGTATCTCCCAACCTTGACGGCCCAGGAGGCGTACAGCGAATACTTCCAGGGATATAAACAAGGGCAACCTTTAACGGCAAGCATGCAACAGGCCTTGCGCGCTTTCAAGCTGGCCATGGCGGCTGGAGTGACTATCGGGCTTGGGAGTGACGTCGGCGTTTTTACTCACGGCACGAACTACCGCGAGTTGGAGTGGATGGTGCGCGGGGGTATGACGACTTCGCAGGCACTGCTGGCGGCCACCGCCGTGAATGCCAAGATCATCCGCATGCAGGACCAGCTTGGCCGCGTCCGTGTAAACCTCCTTGCCGATCTCGTGGCCGTGCCCGGCGACCCCGTGGAGAACATCCAGGCCGTCCGCGACGTGCGTTTCGTGATGAAGGGCGGAGTCATTTACAAACGGCCACAGTAGACTGCGATTCAGACCGTGGGAAAAAACATAGCCACGAATAATACGAATAGCGAGGCGAAAGTCAAAATCTTAACGCAGAGATCACAGAGGCTGATGCAGAGGCCTCAGAGAATGTCCCTGCTTCGAGATATTTTCCCATCGGATCTCTGCGACCTCCGCATTGATCTCTATGGCCCTCTGCGTCAAGTTTTCGCTTTTGGTTGCGACTATGCTGCCCCATGGAATTCGTGGCTGCCCTTTTTCTGGTAGTGTCTGAATCACAGCACAGTAGAATGAACAGTTGACAATCGAAAACGGGACAGATCTGAAACGCTGATTTTTCCGTCGCCGTTTGAGACCGGCGGTGAACCAACATCGAGGATCCGGACTCTAATACGGAGGTGGCTCGGGACAGCCGAGGGAAAAACAGGTG
>JBEKYG010000125.1:0-11392 GCA_049511215.1 Acidobacteriota bacterium
GAAATATGCGTTTTTGTCTGCAATTTGCGCATCTGCCAAGGTTGCCATAGTCAGTTCGCTTCTGCTGTGATGCTTGCTAGCCCGGCAAGCTGGACCTAATGCGATGGCGCTCAGTCGCGCGCCGTGCGAGATTTCTGTTCCGACCTACCCCCCGACTGGAGCGCGGCTCGTCAGTTGCAACGCCTTGTCAGGTGGCCCCACGGCCTTTCTTTCGAACGGCGCGTTCGATCATTCTGACGAGTTTATGTTCGTGCTCTGGATCAACAAACGCGGCCGCATTGTCACGATAGTCCGCCCATGTCTGGCCGGAGACGTCAGAAGGTGGTTTCGGGCAGCCCTCCAGCTTAATTGGTAAGACTCGCACGCCCCATGTGAGCGCCACCCCCATCTCGAGCATCACGTTGGGATTGAGATCAGATGTTTCGAACACGGCAATATCCGCACCGATGATGTCTCGAGCGATCTCATTGAACAAGTGCTCGCCGTATCCAGCGCTGAGACTTCGGTATTCCAGAGAAAGCGGCCGCCTGCTTGGATCACCGTTATAGGCCTCTACCGCTCGCCGAAGCATCGCTTCGATGTTGTGCCGAAGCATGGCTGTGTCAAAGAACCGGGATTCGAATTGATGGCCCGAGACTGCATAGAGGCGGCCAGCCTGACCCTTTCGCTCGGAGACCGTCTCCCAATCCTCGTCGGTGAAACCGTACGGCGAGCCAATCGGCGCAGGGGGGAGGATTGATGCCACAGTCTGGACGCCGCCTTCCTCTGGAAATCCCGGGTCGGCCCGTTGACCGACCGTGGATTTAGGATGGGTTGACTCCGATTGTTTGGTCGCGGCGGCGATGCGTTGCTGTTCGTACCTCCCACGAGAGGTTATCATCACATCGTTGAAATCGTACGGTGCCGTTCCGAAGGTTTGGTTCCACTCTGCGTGGCCGGCTTCGACGAGCAAAGCTACCGCGTCGTTCACCCTGTCAGGAGGCAGACCAGACAACCTAGCGACGTCATTGCGATCCACGTATTCACCCCGGGGCGCATTGGCAAGTACGCCGAGAATTTTGATTGCATCACGATCAATCTGGGTTGCAGGCATGTTCTTGTCCGTCTCACGCTGTGGCAGTGCGGCGCGCCGCCTTTTGCGCCGGCGGCTGGATGCCGTTGTCAGACCGCCTTTGCCAGGTCTACTTGCTCCTGGCAGCGATCTTCCTTTGGCGATCGGCGATCTTGCTCAATGCGCGGAGTGCCTCGTTCACAGTCTTGGAATCAGGAAACAGTTCTGCCACATCGGGGTCCAGAATGATGATATTTGTGCCCTCGGCAAACCGCTTTGCGTATTTTCCGCGCGCGCCACCTGAGAAGTCGTGTTCAGCGCGCATCTCAGCTACTCTGAGAGTGTTTTTACCCTTTTTCACAGCCCCCACCTTCATAAGTTTTCCTCTCTTTAGGGATTGCCTCGCGTGCGCTGATGATCCGAATTCCATCTCCCCGCTCGACATGGACGACAACGACGAGCCGACCCTGATTCGAGAAACCGGCGAGCACCCACCTTTGCTCTCGAGCCGAATGCATCTCGTCCGTGATCGTCAGCGATAAGGCATCGCCGAACACCGGCATCGCCTCCTCGAATGATACACCGTGCTTCTTGAGGTTTGATTCCGCCTTTTTGCGGTCCCATTCGAAGCGAAGTGCCATCCATAGGCTCCTGTGCGCAGCTCTGCGGCATAACGTTGCAGATAACCCGCGGTGCACAGCGCCGCCAGGTTGATCCGCTGGTTAGACGGCGGTCGACTTGGATTCAAGAGGACTAGTACATCGTTTCATTGAAAAGGGAACATATTATTGAGTCTCCAAATCCTCCAGCACATCGAACTTCTTCCATCGATGAACAACCGGGGCCGCATTGATTTCATCGACGCCTTTGAGGACTTTGAGGATTCGGCTGCGAAGTTCACTCCACGACTCGACTCGGATGTGGCGCAAAAAAGTATGCGCCATTTTGCCGAAGAGCGTCTCGACCAAATTCAGCCAGGAGCCGTGTGTCGGTGTGTGGACGTAGCGGAAGCGATTGGGTTTGCCGGCCAAGTAACTGCGTGTCTCCTTGGATATATGAGCCGAGTGATTATCCAAAATCACACGGATCACAGCGTCTTTCGGGTATCGAGCGTCCAGATCCTCCAGCAATTGGACGAACTCGCGACTCCTGTGTCGACGCTCGACGCGGGCCGTAACATGGCCGTCCTGCAGATCCAACGCAGCCAAAATAGACGCGGTCCCCATGCGGCGATACTCATGGTCCCGGCCCTGTGTCGAATGCCGGCCCGGAACCGGAGGCAGGTCAGGCGCAGTGGTTCCCAGCGCCTGCACGCCGGGCTTCTCGTCAATGGAGACCGTGTAGAGAGGCTGCCCATCGGCGGTCTTCAGTCCTTCGGCTGGCGCGGTGGCAACCTCCCGGTAAACCAGCAACACTTCCTTCATTTTCGCCTCAAACTCCGGATCCCGACGCTCCATATAGTAGCGCACCCGGTGCGGCTGCAGCTCCTGCTCGGCCAGAATGCGCTGAATGGTCGCCTTGGCCGCCCTGGCAAGCGCCGGGTGCCCCTCGCCCCTGGCGTGTTCGCGTACGTGCCGCGCCAACGATTTGCGTGTCCACAATTCCGCCGCATATCCCAACTCTTTGGGCTTGCCGCACGCCAGATGCACAACCCAAGCCTTGTCTTCCGGCTGGATAGCCCGCGTCTGGCGTCCATGTGGCAGATCCTTAAGCGCCGCCTCTACCCCCATCTCCAACGCCTTGTCGACACATTTGTAGACGATCCGTCGCGGCGTCTGAAGCGAGGCAGCGATAACAGTGAAACTGGCACCTGTCAGATACTGCTGCAGAATTCGGGCGCGCTGCACCTGGCGGTGCGGCACACTTTGAGATTGCGCCAATCGCCTGATCTGTTCTCGTTCTTCAGCGGACACTCTCAGAGCCGTTCTTTTCGACTTGGTGGGCATCGTCCACAACCTACACCCGATGTCCCTTCATGTCAAGAATATGTTCCCTTTTCAATGAAACGATGTACTAGATACCAATTCACTCGCAGCGAAGGGCGACTAACGGGTCGGCCCTAGTGGCGCGACGCGCGGGAATGTAACAGGCGAACAATGCAAGCAGGGCCCAGGCTCCGATGGCTGCCAGGTAGGTGATCGGATCTGTCGTGGTCACCCCCCACACCAGGGTGGTCATGACCTGATTTAAGGCCAGGGCTCCCACAAGGCCCAGCAGTTCCCCCAGAATGACCAGCGCCAGCCCCTGCCGGAACACCAGTTGAAGCACATCGACGGCGCGGGCGCCGAATGCGATGCGAATCCCGAATTCGTGCGTACGCGTGGAGGTCGTGTAGGAAAGGAGGCCGTAGATGCCGACCGTGGCCAACACGAACGCGAGGATCGAGAATGAGGAGATCAAGGCCGCGATGAAGCGCCGGGGCGCCAGCAGGCGGGAAAGGAGCTCTTCCATGGTGGCCACGCGGCCGAGCGGCGTCTCCCCGTCAACCGCCTTGAGGGCCTGGCGCAGCGCCCCGACCAGCTCCAGCGGGTCGCCCTTGGTCTGAACCACCATCGTTCCGGGGAAGGTGGACTTGCTCTGCGCAAGAGGAACATACACCCTGGGCTTGGGCGAGCTTTCCAGATTCGACATCCGGATGTCCTCAATCACGCCGACGATTGTCACCTTCCACCGGTCAGTATCGTAAGCCAGCCGCTTGCCAATCGCGGTCTGCCCGGGCCACATGGCCTGTGCCGCTGTGCGGTTCACGATCGCCACCGCCTGGACATCGCGGCCGTCCTGATCCGTAAAGAGACGGCCCGCGATCAATCGTGCGCTCAAAGCGCGGAAATAGTCCGGGCTGGGAGCGTCAGTCTCACAGCGGATGCCTTCACCTTGCCCGTCCGGGAAGAAGAGGTTCGAGCCTCCGCCCCTGAGCGGAATTACGCCCATGCCCGCATGAAGAACGCCGGGTATCGTCCGCACCAGGTCCATCAGGCGTTGATAAACCGCCACGGCTTCGGCCGAACTTCGCCCGCGGCGAAATGCGGGGACGGCTGCGGTCAGGACATTTTTGGGATTGAATCCCAATTCGACCGACTGCAGGCGGATGAAGGTCCGGACCATGAGTCCCGAGCCGACCAGGAGCATCAATGCCAGCGCAATCTGGGCGACCGCGAGCGTATCGTGAAGCCAGCGGCGGCGTTTGCCCATGGATGTGGTCAGGCCTTCCTTCAATGCGTTGGCCAGCTCCGCTTTCGAGACTCTCAGAGCCGGCGCCGCGCCGCAGGCGAGGCCTGCCGCCAGGGAAATCAGCAGGGTGAACATGAACGCGCGGCTGTCGAGAGAGATCTCGGCCAAGCGAGGCAAATCCGCCGGCGCAAGCGCAATCAGGCCTGCGATGCCCATGCGCGCCAGCATCAGGCCCAGTGCTCCGGCTGAGATGGAGAGGACGATCGTCTCGGTCAGCAGCTGCCGCATCAAGCGCAGCTTTCCTGCACCCAGCGCGGCACGCACCGCGACTTCCCTCTGCCGGGCAACGGCTCGGGTGAGCAGGAGATTCGCGATGTTGGCACAGGCGATCAGGAGCACGAACGCGACTGCGCCGAACAGGACCAGGAGCTCATGCCGCACCGGGCCGACGATGATCTCCTGAAGCGGAACCAGGCTGGCTCCCCAGCCGGCGTTTTCCTTGGGTCGCTTCTTGCCGAGCAACCCGGCGATCACGTTCATCTCAGACTGTGCCTGGGAACGCGCGACCCCGGCACGCAGCCTTCCGACGACGATGAACTGCCGCACCGCCGGATATGCATTCTCGTCCCATTCCCCGGGGATCCAGCATTCTGCGGTGCCCAACCCGGGAACTTCGTCAAACCGGAAATCGGCCGGCATGATGCCCACGACGGTTACCTGCCTGCCGTCGATCGTCAGTGCCTTTCCGATCAACCCGGGATCGCCCCCGAACCGCCGCTGCCAGAGCCCGTGGCTCAGGATGATGGCGTGGGCGTTGGGCCGGTCGGGCCGGGGCCAGAAGGGAGCATCGTACTCCTGTTCGAGAAAGGCCCGTCCCCGGGCCGGCTGCGCGCGGAACACCCGGTAGAAGTCGGAGGTGACGGTCATGGCCAGGACCTGTTCCGGGTATTCCCCGCCGGTCAGGTTGATCGACATGCCCCAGATGGCCGTCATGCCTTCAAACGAGCGGCTCAGATTGCGCCAGTCGACGAAATCCGCCGGAGAAGCGTCATGGCTCGCTCCCTTCGAGTCGATCTCGCGGATTTGAACCAGCCGTTCCGGGCCGGAGTAGGGGAGGGGAAGAAGCAGGACGCTGTTTATGACGCTGAAGATCGCCGTATTGGCGCCGATGCCGAGTGCCAGCGTGAGCGCGGCAACCGCGGTGAAGCCAGGATTCCTACGCAACTGGCGGAGGCCAAAGCGAAGATCTTGCATCAGATCCTCTAACAGTCTGGTGCCCCGCTCATCGCGACACATCTCTTTGACGTTTTCGATGCCGCCGAAAGACAGAAGCGCCTGGCGTCGTGCTTCCTCAGCAGGCATACCCCGATCCATATTGCGCCGCGTCGCTTCCTCAAGGTGATAGTGCATCTCCTCGGCCCGTTGCCGATCCATCGCGCCGCCTCGAAATAGGGCGCGGACGCGGGCTCTAAGTTCGCGCAGCCATGACATAGGAACCTCCTCAGCTAGGCTTCCTGCATCACGCGGTTGACAGCTGCCGACAGGCGCGTCCAATTTTTTGCTTGCGACTCCAACTGCTTTCGCCCCGCTTTGGTGAGGCTATAATACCGCGCCTTGCGGTTGTTCTCGGTCGTGCGCCATTCCGAGGTAACCCAGCCTTTGCGCCCGAGCCTTTCCATGGCCGGGTAGAGCGAGCCCTGCTGCACCTGAAGCACCTCGCCCGAAATCTGTTCCACCCGCTGCGTGATACCCCATCCGTGCATCGGTTCGACAGACAAGATTCTCAATATGAGCATATCCAGAGTGCCTTGTAGGAGATCTTGTTGTCTGGGCATAGATGATTCCTCCAGGAGTTCTGGAGGAATATCAGTCATCTTCTCCAGAATGTCAAGAGGAAAAGCTGCGAATTGCAGGCGGTTTGAGTTTCGAGGGAAGACAACTGTCGTTTTGCACTGGATTTGCTGTTCGTCTATCGTCGGTCCCGGTCAACCGTTCACAGGTTCTTGTCGCTTAGGCAGCTGGAAATTGAAGCTCGATGAGTGGAACTCCCGGAACCATCACTGCTTGAAAATCACTACCTGCGAAAAGCCTTTCCTTTGCAGGATCTGACCGGCAATGCGACACATTCCCTCTTCAGCTTGGGAGCAGTCGATTATTACGGCTTTGGTCATTGGCAGCTCGATGGGGGCGCGCACGGAGAGCTCGTCGGTGGGAAGGTTCACAGCGCCTTTACGATGGCCGAGCCGGAAGGCGTCGCGCTCGCGGATATCCAAAACGGTGGGTCCGGACTTGGCAAGTAACCGGTCGATCTCTGCGCTGTCGATGATGGGAATGGGATCGCCAGCTGATACGCTAACCGTTGATGGAACAACGCCTGGCTTCATGTCGGCACTGGATGGGCGGGAGGATGCAGGCGGCTGCGCCCCCGGCATCTCATCGGGACTCAACACTTGCCCAGCGCCATTTGTGATTCTGTAGTAAAAGGTCAGCTTGCCATAAGTCCTCGTCTTTGGCCCATCCGGGCCGCCGAGTCTGCTGGGGGTGAACTTCCACTGCATGACTGCCTCGCGCACCGCCGATCCGATGAGATCGTCTGGTGCCTCCAGGACGACTACTGTCTCTACGTTCCCGTCGACGCCTGTTAGCACCGATGCCACTGCCACACCACTCTTCTTCTTTTCGATCGATGCGGATGGGTAGGCGGGCTTTGGCGCATACTGGGCCATTCGACGAAGTCCTGCCTCGCTGGTCGAAAGCGTATCTTGGGTGCTTGTATTCTCACGTCCAATTCCGGTGTGCCAGTAGAGAGCACCGAATGCGAGCAGGATGATAGATCTATTCCTCAGTTTTTTGCGCTGAAACGTGTTCGATGCCGGATTGAGTTTTCTCATGCTGCTGCTTCCTTTCGAACTACATTCGCTTTTATTCGTGCCGCAACGCAACGACTGGATCAACCCGAGCAGCGCGGACGGCGGGGATAAGGCAGCCCGCGATGCCTGTGATTAGGAGGATCGCAGACGAGGAGATAAATGTCCTCGTGTCTGTTGGCGTAACCTGAAACAAGAGCTTTTCTATATATTTGGACGCGATGAGTGCGGCACCGATTCCAAGAAACCAGCCAGCTGCCACAAGGATCAGTGCGTGCCGAAAGACGAGTCGAAGCACATCGCCCGGTGTGGCGCCAAGCGCAATGCGCACGCCAATTTCGGGTACCCGTTGGCGCACCGAAAATGCGAGCACCGCGTACAATCCCACGGATGCCAGCAGGAGAGCTACGGTGCCAAACAAGGAGAATATGGTGCGGCCCAGACGCCAGGATCGCGCCTGTGCGTCGGCGAGTTCCTCGAGTGGCCGAATGTCTACGAATGGGAGGTTTGGCAGGGCGCCCCGAATGACAGCTGCGATTCCCGGAAGAGCCTTGGACACGGCAGTGCGAGAGCGGATCAGAATTAATTGGGGCACGGTCTCTTCGCCAGCTTGTGCGAGCGGGATGAACGACTCCCCACGGAATCCCGGAATGTTGGCAGAAATGCGGCGGGATTCGCTGATGCCGACAATCCGCGTGCAAGTAGGCGCGCCATAATAGAAAACGCATTTCCCAACTGCCGGTTCGTCCGGCCACATGGCTCGCGCAAGAGCGTCATCCACAATCATGGCCCTCTCGCTTGTTCCATTGTCAGCATTTGTAAACGCGCGCCCGCGAATGATGCGTGTGCCAAGGGCTGCAAAATACTCCGGGGAAACGGCGGTCACGGGGCGGAACTCTCCAGGTTTCCCGTCGATCCCTTGGATTGACCTTACCCTAACCGATCCTCCGGTACCCAGCAGAGAACCTGATGAGAGGCTGACGCTCTCAATATTCGGCAGGCGTCGAACGCGATCCGCCAGCAGATCGACAACCGACCGCATCTCCCGTTCACTTCGGTAACCCGCCTTGCGCAGGTCGACAGCCGCAATGATTACGCGGTCCAAGTCATAGCCGAGCCCACTCTGCGTGTTCTGCACGCTGCGCACGAAGAGCCCGGCCCCAATTACGAGAACGAGTGCAAGCGCGACCTGAAGAACGAGCAGCACGCTCCTGAATCCTGATCGGGGATGTGCTGCCTTAACAACACGCGAGAGAGCCGTGGCATCGATCCGCGAGGCCTGGAGCGCCGGCACCATTCCGCTCAGCACACCAGACAGCAAAGCCAAGCAGGACGCGATCGCGAAGAGGCGCAGGTCGAACAGCTTGACTTCTCCTCCGTAAGGGAAAAATGTATGGAGCAACATGGCAATCCACCCAGCGACCACTACTGCCGCCATGCCCGAAAATAGTGACAGCATGAGATGTTCCGCCATGTGCTGTGCGAGAATCCGCGCCCGGCTCGCCCCCAGCTGAAGCCGCACCGCAACCTCACGCCGCCGGTCGATGGCGCGAATGGACGATAGACCCGCTACGTTCGCGCACGCGATTATCAGCACAACGAGGGCGCCGCCGGCGAGCCAGAGCGCCAGGCCTTCGGCACGACTGTCGCGCCTGGACTCTTGAATGGGCTCCAACTCGGGAGCGGGATTGTGGTCCAGTGCTCGTTCGAATTGCGCCTCCGGCGACGCCAGCGCTGCGATCTCCGCGGCAGCTTGTGGCAGCGCGACACCATCTCGCAGCCGTCCGATTGTCCGCAGCCATGCTGAGGTGCCGCCACTACCGAGCAGGCTCCGGCCGGTAAACGAGCAGATCTCCGGAGCGACCGGGAGCAGAATCCAGGTGTCGACGCTCTCCGGCTCCAAGCCCCTGAACCCTCTTGGGGCGACTCCAATAATGGAGAACTGGCGTCCTGAGATTGTTGTCGGACGACCGAGCGCGCGGGGATCGCCGCCAAACTGGTTCTGCCACAGCGCATAGGACAGTATCACCCCCGGTTCACGCCTCTCGGCGTTTTCGTCCAATCTGAAGGTCCGGCCGATAACCGGTTGGGTGCCAAGAAGCGAAAAATAACTCGACGTCACGCATTCGGCACAGATAGGAGCAGCGTCGGTTCCAATGCCGAGACTCAAGGTCGCACGGACGTACGCTGCCAGGTCCAGTGTCCCAGCCCTGTCCTTAATATCCAAGTACCGCACGTAATTCACGGCGTTACGCACGCTGACCACTCTCTCCGGTGCATGCACACCGTCGGGCGGCCTAAACATGAGCGCGTCCACGAGATCGTACATCGCGATGTTTGCGCCGACTCCAACGGCCAAGGTCAACACCGTAACCGCGGCTACAGCAGGCTGCCGGCGCCACTTCCGCAATGCCTCGTGCACATCTCTGAAGAAGTTGGCGATCCAGGGCACGCGTCGCTCATCGCGGACCTCTTCCTTGGTTTGCTCAATGCCTCCCAGCCGCAGACGCGCTGCCCGGGTAGCGTCCTCCAGGCACATGCCGGCACGCTGGTAGTCCTTGATGAGCATCTCCAGATGCGAATCCAGTTCGTCGGCCAGATCCCGGTCGAGACGACTACCCAGGAAGATCGCGCGAATCCGAGCCAGGAACGTCCAGAACACACTCATGATTCCCTCCCGGCCCCAAAGCTATTGCGCTTCGAGAAAACGTGCCATGACTGCCGCGGTCCGCCGCCAGTTTTCAGACTCTGCTTCAATCTGTTTTCGTCCTGCCTGGGTCAGCGAATAGAATCGAGCACGTCGTCCAGTTTCGGAGAGCCCCCACCTTGACTTGATCCATCTCCGCTGTTCGAGGCGCACCAGGGCCGGGTAAAGGGTGCCCTGGTTCAACTGGAGGACCTCTTGAGAGACCTGCTCAATCCGTCTGGCGATGCCATAGCCGTGCATCTCGCCGAGCATCTCCAGCGTCTTGAGAACCATAAGATCCAGGGTGCCTTGTAGTACATCGGTCTTCGATGGCATTCGATACTCCGAAAATTAAGGTAAGATGTTGACAACCAACAGGAGGATATTATTTTAGCTGTTGAATGTCAACATATAATACTTGCCCGGAAACTTTGTTACCCCAGTCCTAGGACAAATCGGCGTCGCAATGTGTTTCGAATTCCGTTGAAATCGAGCGTGTTGCAGCAAAATCAAAATATTATTAACGATTAGGTTGACAATGCATTGAGACTAGAAGTACAGTGCGTCCGCTTTCAGCCAGGATCGGAGCCACAGGAACAAACCGCGCGATGATCTGGGCAGTACATTAGCAGCACCAAGGCGCTCTTCTCGCATTCGTGAACCGCGACGGTTCCAAGAGGACAGTGCAACCGACCCCGGCTCTCGCCGGGATCTCGGGCCACCGGAACAAAACGTGCCCGACCACAACCCAAAACGTTTAACGTGGTCGGTCATGGTGTGTCTTCTTCCCTTTCCGCAGGGCTAAATCCCCAAAAACCATGCCGACCGTCACCGGAAGGAGTTTTGATGTCCGATCCGATGGAAGGCTACGTTTTCAACAGCGAGCAGGAAAAAATCCAAGCCGAGAAATGGTTTAAGAGGCACGCGCATGAGATCCCCAATATGGATGCCGGCCTGAAGATCAACGGCGATCCAATCATCTATCTTGGCATTCCCGAAGAGTGGCAACTCAGGGCACTGATGTCCGACCAGGTTGAAATCGACCTGCACGAAGGCGAGGAGCCCAAAAACACTCTCGTGGACCAGTTGTTGAGAAAGGCCGTGATCGAAGCCGACCTGACGCCGCTCCAAGCATGGGTGCTGGCACTATCGGCTCTTGGCGCCAAGCAGAAGGAGATCGCATCCACCCTAAACATGACTCCCTTTACCGTGATCAGGGCAGCGAAATCAGCAGCCAAAAAGATTGGATTGCGGGTCCGGGAGGCATAAACGATGCGAAATCAATGCGTTGTAAGTCGAGCCGCAATTTGTACCGATGGGAGGGAAACGAAACATTCAATGGCCAATCAATTGGCGGTGACGAAATGCCTAGGATGCGGCAAGCCACACAGGGCGACCTTGAAGGTGCCCAGAGAAGGAAGTCGCGCACGCAACTGGTCGGTCGCGGGTTACTGCGTTCGGTGCAGGCCAGGTTATGAGGCATTTCTTCGAGACAGCGATGATGTGGCTCCGCTTTCTCGGTACGGATGATGAGCGGCGGCACAGTCGATTGCGAGCGGATCACTTTGTTGATCGCCTGCCGCGAAACTCTCAGCGCCCGTGCAATCTGACGCTTGC
>JBEKYG010000126.1:0-9536 GCA_049511215.1 Acidobacteriota bacterium
CGCCGCGCGCAAACTCGCCATAGCCGAAATTCCAGGCAGCCCAGAAGCTAATCACCACTCCCGCAAAGGTCAGGATGTTGGGATTGATCCGCAGGCGAGATAGGACTCCTACGATCAGGCCAAGGATGAACTTCCCGGCGCGGCCTATGGCTTCGCTGATCATGGCGCTAGGCTAGACAGGTTGCAAAACCTTGTCAAGGTCAAAACATCCGGAAGCGGATCGTCAGGTACTTTTTCGGATCTTGTCTTAAATCATAGATAAGTTTGGTGATCTCAGCTGTGGATTGGTTGAGGTTGTCGTATAAAGATGGATCCTTATAGAGCTTTCCCAGGGTGCCCTGACCCTTATCGATTTGATCGACAAAACCGGCAAATTTCTCGACCGCATTTGTAGTCCGTTCGTAAAGAGCCGCATCCTTCGACAGCTTTCCAAGAGTCCCTTCACCTTTCTCGATCCGTTCCATCATGACGTCTGCCTTGTGCAATGCGTCCTTGGCGTTGTCGAAGAGCTCAGCGTTTTGGATAAGCTTGGAAATCGTCCCTGAACCATTCTGAATCTGGTCCGCGATCTTGTTGAACTTGTCGAGGGATTCGACCAGGCGCTCATAAGCGGTTGGATCCGAGATCAATTTAGATAATGTGCCTTCACCCGTGTGCAGGGCATCCACCAGCTGTGTCGCATGCTCAAAGGTGGTTTCGGCTTGCTTCAGCGTGGATTGCACGTCCTGCACGGTGGTGCTGAGTGTGGCGCCGATCCGGTCGGGATCGATTTTGAGGGCGATGGTCTTGATTTGGTCGGAGAGAACTCCGAAGTTTGCGACCACGTCGTTGGCGCCGGTCATGATTTCACGGAAGCCCGTGGTTCGCACGCCCTCGACCATGTAAGCGTCCGCTACCTTCTGAGGAGGAATGCCATAGGTGCCTGGTGAAATGTCAATGAAGGAATCGCCGATCAAGCCCTTGGATTCGATGCTCACCTGGGAGTCCCTACTGATCCGGTTGAGGTATTGGCTTCGAATCTGGAGTTGAACCTCGACGAAGTTGAGCTGGAGTTTGAGATCGCGCAATGATCCCTCCAGATCGTCCGCAAGTTTCGAGGAGGCGGGATTTCTACGATCCAAGGATTCCAGCTGCTTTTGCACCTCAGCGATTTTCCGGAGAGTGGGAGCGTTGCCGGCAAAGACCTCCGGGGGCACAACGGAGACTTTGGTTACCTTGCCGATCTCGATTCCAGCCAGCCAGACGGGTGCACCCGGCTTCAATCCACCGACATCGGGCAGATAGGTGATGGCTTTCACAGTACGCGCGAGCCAGTTGATGCCCCAGCTCTGCTGTAGAATGACGCCGGCCAACATAAGAAGAGCGACGGTCACCAGAATGCCCACTTTCAATTGCGCGATGGATGCATTTTGCCTCTTAGCCATGATTATCTTCCCTCCAGCATTTCACTCGGGTCAGCTCAGGAAAACCAAATCTTCCAGGCCTGACCACGGATTTTGACCCCCGGCTCCTCATGCCATGAATGTCTTGACATAGGGATCCTTACATTCGACCAGTTCCGGATAACTCCCCTGAAAGCAAACGGAGCCCTCCTGCAGCATGATGAAATGGATGTTGGCCACGCAGAAATCGCAGCCGGCCTGAGCAAAACGGATCTGACCGTTGTCTTCGGCGACCGCGTATTCGGAGGCGATCGTCTGGGCGGCCTGCAAATCATGGGTGACGAACACCGACGTGACCCCTTCCAGGTCGCGCAACTTGATGACCAGGTCCACGATCGTTCTCTTGGTTATGGGATCGAGCCCGGCAGTCGGCTCGTCGTAGAGAATGACTTTGGGGGAGCCAACCAGAGCACGTGCGATGCCGACGCGGCGCTTCATGCCGCCCGAGAGTTCCGAGGGCATCTTATCGATCGCTTCCTCGAGCCCGACGAATCCAAGCAACCGCAGCACGGCAACTTCGATCTCCTCGTCGCTCATGTGGGATTCCTCAAACAGCCGGTAGCCGACATTCTCCCTTACCGAAAGAGAATCGAAAAGCGCGCCCTCCTGGAACACCATGCCGATTCTTCGGCGCACATGGACGAGGTCTCTTTCACTCATCTGGGTGATGTCTTCGCCTTCGATGAGGATTTCCCCATCATCGGGTTGGATCAGGCCGAGGATCAACTTGAGAATCGTCGATTTGCCGGAGCCGCTGGCGCCGAGAATGATCTTGGTTTCTCCGCGAGAGATCCCGAAACTGACGCTCTTCAAGACGACACTGTCATAGAAGGCCTTGGTGATGTTCCGGAACTCGATCATAGATTGAGGTAGGGGGAGATGTAGATGATCAGGTTGTTAAGGAAGAAATCGGCCGTAATCACAAGTATGGAGCTGCTTACCACTGCCTGCGTTGTAGAGCGTCCGACGCCTTCGGTGCCACCGTAGGTGCGCAATCCGACATAGCAGCCGGTCATCGAAATGATGAACCCGAACACGACCGGCTTGAGGAGCGTGCCGAAGACATCCGCGGGCTGGAGAGCATTCATCGCGTCGGACCAGTACTGGCTCGAGCTAAGAAGGAGTTTATATCGCGCAATAATCCAGCCGCCACCCAAGCCGACTGCGTTACACAGGATCGTCAGCAGCGGTAGCAGCATGATGGTTGCGATCATGCGCGGGGTAACCAACTTGCGTGTCGGATCGGTGCCGAGTGCGCGCATCGCGCTGATCTGTTCTGAAACCACCATGGAGCCCAGCTCCGACGCGATCCCTGATCCGATCCGGCCGGCCAGCATCAAGGCGGACAGCACGGGTCCAAGCTCGCGGATGAGCGTAATCGCAACCAACTGCCCCGTGATGCTGACCGCGCCATAGCGTCGCAGAGCGCTCTCCGATTGTATGGCCAGCACGGCGCCGGTGAAAAAGCCGGTCAACAGAATGATGGTTAGCGAGCCGACGCCGATGCGATCCATCTGCATGATGATCTCACGCATGTAGATGGGCCTGGTAAACAGATTGGCAATAGCTCGACTGCTTAGAAAAGTGTAGGATTGAATTTCCCAGATCGCGCGGGAAAGGAAGCGGAATGGCGCCTCTAAGGCAGCTATAAGAGCTTTGATCATGGAGACCTCGCGAAAGTTTATTTGGCAGCGCTTCTGTAAGTCAAGGACAAAGGGCGGAAGATCAATGCGCCAAATCTCCGACCATGGCGGAATTTGGTATTCAGTGAGAAAATTCTCAGTTTGTTGCTTCAGGGTTGCGCCGCCGCGTGGCGAAAGGGGGAAGTTCCGTTTTCCCCGCCTTTGCATTGAAGAGGGGGGATAAGAACCGGCATAGTGGACTGCCGGTTTTTCAAGGGACCTATCTTGTTACCAAGGAGCCAATACAGCCTATGCTTCGCTATGTCACCGCAGGCGAATCGCACGGCAAGTGCCTGATCGGCATTCTTGAGGGCTTGCCTTCGGGTTTGGCCGTCGATACTGACTTTATCAATGACCAGCTGCATCGCCGTCAACTCGGCTATGGCCGGGGGCGGCGCATGCAGATCGAGCGGGATCACATCGAGATCACGTCGGGCGTTCGGCATGGCAAGACGCTGGGCAGCCCCGTGTCTTTCACCATCGAGAACAAGGATTGGAACAACTGGCGGATTCCTATGTCCACGGACCCGGTCCCCGAGGGAAGCGCTCTTGGCTCGATCACACGTCCCAGGCCAGGCCACGTTGATCTGGCCGGGGTGCTGAAACATCAGACGCACGATGTCAGAAATGTGCTCGAACGAGCCAGCGCACGTGAGACTGCGGCCCGAGTCGCCGTTGGCGCCTTCTGCAGGCTCCTGCTGCTTCGGTTTAACATCCGGGTCGGAAGTCACGTGTTGGCCATCGGAAATGTGAGGGTTCCGGCGAGGCTGGACAGCATTGACCTAGATGCCATCCTTGCCATCAACCCCGATTCGCAGTTGCGTTGCGCGGATGCCGATGTTGAAAAGGCCATGATCGCGCTGATTGACAAAGCCGCAAGTGACGGGGATACGCTCGGAGGGATCGCCGAAGTGGTCGCCTCGCCGGTCCCTCCGGGTCTGGGTTCGCATTCGCAGTGGGACCAAAAGCTCGATGGCCGGATCGCGCAGGCACTCATGAGCATTCCTGCAGTCAAGGCGGTGGAAATCGGCAACGGGATCGCGGCCGCACAACAGGCCGGATCCAGCGTACACGATGAGATTTTCTACGACGCGGAACACCAACGATTTTTTCGCAAGACCAACAATGCCGGCGGGCTCGAGGCAGGCGTAACGAACAGCGCGGACGTGTGTGCGCGCATATTTGTCAAACCCATCCCGACGTTGCGCAAGCCTCTCATGTCTGTCGACCTCATCACCAAGGAAGCATCCTCTGCCGCTTTCGAGCGCAGCGACACTTGCGTTGTTCCTGCGGCAGGAGTAGTTGCTGAAGCCATGATCGGGTTCGTTGTGGCGCAGGCTTTCCTGGGAAAATTCGGCGGCGACTCCATGACCGAGCTCGAAGCAAATTTCACCAATTACAACCGGATGCTGAGCGACTTTTAAAAACAAAAGCAGGCGCGGCATGAATAACATGAAATCATGAATCTGTGTAATTCGTACTATTGGTGGCGGTATTTGCTTTCGGAGTTATGGACATATTGGGCTATCTCGTCTAAAATGTTGTGGTTATGGTACTGCCTATACTCAAGTATGGAGCGCAAGAGCTGAAGACGATGAGCAAGCCGATCACCGTCTTCAACGGCGAGCTTGAGAAAATTGCCAAGAACATGATCGAGACCATGTACAGCGCGCCTGGCATTGGGCTCGCCGCGGCACAGATCGGGCTAAACATTCGTTTGGCTACCCTTGACCTCTCAGTGGGAGAAGATCCAAGACAACTGATCGTCATCTGCAACCCCGAGATCCTATCCAGCGAGGGGGAGCAGAAGAGTGAAGAGGGATGCCTTAGCATTCCGGAGTTTACCGACACGGTTGTTCGTCCTCGCAAGCTGATCGTTCGCGGGCAGAGCATTCATGGCGACGAAATGCAGTTTGAGGCCGAGGAACTTCTGGCTCGGTGCTTCAGCCACGAAATCGACCACCTCGATGGGGTCCTGTTTATCGATCGCCTCAGTTCATTGAAGAAAACGCTGATACGAAACAAGATCAAAAAGCTCGCCAAAGCGGGCGAGTGGTGATCCATGCGTGTCATTTTCTTGGGCACGCCGGAGTTCGCCGTCCCATCGTTGGATGCCCTGATCCACAGTGCCTACGAGGTCTGCGCCGTCTTCACTCAGCCCGATCGCCCGGCCGGACGAGGGCAAAAACATCAATCTCCTGCCATCAAAACCTTTGCTCTCGGCGCCGGCATTCCTGTGTTCCAACCGGAAAAAATCAGGGGGTTGGATAATCAACCCCTGCTCGAATCCTACCAACCCGACTTTGTCGTAGTCGTCGCTTTCGGCCAGATCCTACCACCATGGCTGCTTCAACTGCCGCGCATTGGATGCGTTAACGTGCATGGGTCGCTGCTTCCCCGGTATCGTGGTGCAGCTCCGGTAACTTGGGCCGTCCTCAACGGCGACCATGTCACAGGTGTAACAACCATGCTCATGGATGAACACCTCGATACCGGACCGATGCTGCTTAAGAAGGAAGTCGAAATACCGGATTTTATGACCTCGGGTGAACTCGCCGGCGTGCTGGCCAAGGTCGGGGCCGAACTGCTCATCCCGACTCTCGACGGTCTGGCAGGTGGATCTGTAAAGCCAATCCCGCAGGATCACGCCTTGGCCAGCCTGGCCCCTCGCATCACGAAAGAGATGGCGCTTATCAATTGGGGCCGCGACGCGCGCAGCATCCACAACCAGATTCGCGCGCTCAATCCATGGCCGTTGGCATATACGGAGTTCCGGGATCAGAGGCTCCAAATTCTTCGCAGTGTGCCGTGTGATGAATCAGAATCAGATGAGCGGCAGCCGGGAACCTTCCTTGGTGTGACTGAGCGTGGCATGAAATTGGCGTGCGGTCGCGGGGATGTCCTGGTGATTCTCGAGGTACAGCCGGCTGCTAAGAAAAAGATGACCGGACGCGATTTCGCCAACGGCGCCAGGCTGAAGCCAGAGGAGCGGATGATTTCTTAGAAACCAAAGCGGCCACGAAGAACACGAATTTTGGGACTGATGATTCGTTTTAATCGTGACGAGCCTTGGTCCTTTGGGGTTTCTTATCTTGATTGCTCCGGCGCGAAAGGCATCATTCGACGTCCTCCACCGTATCGAATTAGAGCACGCGCACAGCGACGATGCGATCAATTCAGAAGTTGTGTCCGGCCTCGAACCGCGTGACCGGACTCTTGTGACGCAGATTATCTATGGAACGCTCCGCTGGCGCGCGTGGCTTGACTACATCCTCGAGAGTGCGATTTCACGCGCCTGGGAGACTGTGGATCCCAAGGCTCGGGTCTTGCTGCGCCTCAGTCTCTACCAGATGTCTCGCATGGACCGGGTGCCGGACCATGCCGTCATTAACGACGCCGTCGAACTTGCAAAACACAACTTGAGACCGGGAGCGGCTGGGTTCGTTAACGGGGTGCTCCGCAACCTGGGCCGCGAGCGACCGTGGGCTGCGGCGGATTTTCATCGCGATTGTCCTATCTGGATCCGTGTCTCAATGCCTCGCTGGCTTTGGGATCGTTGGGATGCAAGATTTGGCACCGACCGAGCTTGTGAGTATGCGCTTTCACTCAATCGACCACCCCAGGCTGCATTCCGGTGGTGTGGCGCCGTACCCCTTGAGGATTTCTCGCCTGATGTACGCCCGTCAGATCTGGTGCCTGGCGCGTATCTCGTCGAAGATGGGCAGCCTCGCCACTTTAGAGGTGACCAGCGCATTCAGGACGAGGCTTCCCAGCTCATACCGCATCTTTTCGGCTCGATCGAGGGTGCCCGTGTCTGGGATGCGTGTGCCGCGCCAGGTGGCAAGGCAGCGATCTTGAGGGAGAGATGCGGCTCCGCCGGATGGCTGATATCGTCTGATCTGGACCCGAAGCGCGCCGGACGAATGCTGCAAACGCTGAACCGCTCAGCCGGCGCGCGAACGGATATCTTGGTTGCTGATGCCCGGACGGAGACTCCGTTCCGGGTGCGCTTCGACGCGGTTTTGGCCGATGTTCCGTGCTCCGGATTGGGGACACTGAGGAGAAATCCCGAAATCAAATGGCGTTTCCAGCCGGAGTGGCTGCGGGAGTTCAGTCTCAGACAAAGCCGAATTCTCAGTTCGGCCGCGGGGGCGGTGCGAGAGGGAGGGATGTTGCTTTATTCCACCTGTTCGACTGAACCTGAAGAGAATGAGGAAGTGGTCGAAGGTCTGCTTCGTTCCCATCCGGAATTCCGCAATGTGAAGCCAGATTCCCCGCCAGGCATCGAGAGTTGGCTGGACCATGCCGGATTCTTTCGCAGCTACCCGAGTCCCCGGCTATGGGATGGGTTCTTCGCAGCCTTGATGGTTCGCTCCTCATAAGGATGAGGATGCTCCGTTTTTCCGCTCCTGGATCCGGCTTCGATCTTTAACGCTTCGCCCGGGGAAGAATCGGTTCGCCGTGCCTTTGCCTTCTTCGTACCGGACAGTATAGAGTTACACGCCTTGCATCTCATGGGGTGCTGTGTTACGCTTCAGCGCAAAATGATCGGGAGGTAAGGTACAGGATTGGCCAGTACAGTGATCATCGCACCCTCGATTCTCTCGGCGGATTTCGCCCATCTGGCCGGAGAAATTGCGAGCGTGGAAAAGGGAGGGGCCGATCTGCTTCATCTCGACATCATGGACGGTCATTTTGTTCCCAACATCACCATTGGTCCTCCGGTGGTCGCCTCGATTCGAAAGATCACCAAGCTCCCTTTGGATGCGCACCTCATGGTTGAGGAGCCTGCGAAATTCGTTGATGATCTAGCTCGGGCGGGCGTTACTTGGATCTCGGTCCACGCGGAAGCCGATGTCCACCTGAACCGCACGATACAATATATTCGGGATCATGGTGTTCGAGCCGGTGTCGCGATCAACCCGGCAACGCCGATCAGCGTTTTGGAAGAAGTAATGGCGGACGTTGATTATATCCTTGTGATGAGTGTGAACCCGGGATTCGGTGGCCAGCAGTTCATTCCCTCAACACTCCAAAAAATAAGGAAACTTAGAGATTGGATTTCGTCTAATAACTGTCGAGCCCGAATCGAGGTTGATGGGGGTGTCGACATCGGCAATTTGCAGGAGGTCCTCGGAGCCGGCGCCAACATGATCGTTGTGGGTTCCGCCATTTTCAGTTCCAAGACGAGCCCAGCAGAGGCAGTTCGGGAGATGAAGGAAATTGCCAACAGGTGGATGGGAAGGCTGGATAGAGCTTAGCCCCTTAATTTACACTGTGGCCTGGCTTTGGAGGCAGGTGATGCGACCTTATTACAGATGGATGATATTCTCGGTATTGCTGACCGGTTTGGCGGGGTGCGCCGGCCAGAAGGGCGCCAAGCTGCAGAAAAGCGTAGTTCCGGCTGACAAGACACTGTTTCAGAATGGAACCGACTTCATGGAAAGGAGCCAATTCACCCAGGCGCGATTGGCCTTTCAGACCCTGATCCGTACCTATCCAGGCAGCGAGTTGGAAGCCAAGGCCTATTTCGCGATGGGCGATTCCTTTTACCGGGAAGGAGGAACCGAGAACCTTCTAATGGCCGAGGACCAGTACAGGAATTTCATTATTTTCTTTCCCACAAATCCCCAGGCCCAGAACGCCCAGCTGAAGATCATCTCTATCCTGATGCACCAGATGCGTGCCCCTGACCGTGACCAAAAGGAAACCGTGCGGGCGGAAGCGGAGATCAACAAGTTCCTAGCACTTTGGCCGAGCAGCGACTATGTTCCCATCATCAAACAATATTTAGATGAGGTACGGGAAAGCCTTGCGCTGGAAAACCTTGGGGTAGGGGATTACTACGCCGGCCATGGAAACTATCTGGGCGCCTCGTCGCGCTACGAGGAAGTCGCACAAAAATATCCCCATTTCTCGAAAATGGACGAGGTCGATTTCAAGCTGGCACAGTCTCTACAGAAGATCGAAAACACGGATGGCGCCGCCAATTACCTGACCCGCATCGTGAAAGGATACCCGTTCAGCAAGTATTTTGAAGAGGCCAAAGCAGAACTAACGAAGATAGGCAAGCCGATTCCCACCGTCGATATGCAGCTGGCGGCCCAGAACCAGGCGCTGGTAAAACCGCCGTTACCCTTCTCTCCGCTCAAGCCTCTCGTCGACTTAGCCGAGGCCATGGGATTCAAAGGGCCCCCCGATCGCTATGAAGAAGCCAAGAAGGTTGTTGAGGCCACCAAAGCCGAGAACGAGCGGGCAGCAGCCGGCGCAACAGCAGCCAGACCAGGAGATGTGATGATCAACGCCGGCGTCATCGAAAAAGGAGCGGACGGCAAGGCTGTTGCCAATCCTAATGCACCCCCACCAAAGACCGATAAGAAAGCTGACGCCAAGAAGAAGGCGGACGAAAAAA
>JBEKYG010000127.1:0-9474 GCA_049511215.1 Acidobacteriota bacterium
CGCTACGAAATCTGGTGAGAAATGCGGGCTAGCGGGACGGGCCCTTGCTGGCGTAGTAGCCCTGGCGGGCGCGGACGCGCAGATCAGGGCGTTTTGGCACGCGCACCGTGATGGTCCGAAAGCCGCCGTCCGTTTTTGGATCCGGAGAATAGTAGCTGAGCAGGTATTGCGCCTGAAGCTCCGCGGCAATGCGCCCATAGATGTCGCCCAGGTCCTGGATCTTGTCAGCGAGGAAAGCCGCCCCGCCTGTTTGCGCCGCTAGCGCTTCCATCCCCTGTTGACCACGCAGGCTGACCTTGTTCAGGCGGACCGATGGTTCTCCCGGATTGATCGAGTAAAAGATAGAGTCGGCCTGCTGTGCCTCTCGAATGGCATCAGCCAGCTTGGATCTGCTGAAATTATCTTCGCCATCGGACAAAACGATCTGAACGCGGCGGGTCTCTGGATCGGCCGGACCCTTCAGCATTTGGGCTGCGGCAATGATCGAGTCATAAAATGCCGTAGCGTATTCCGATGCTTTGAGCTGGCTCAATCCGTCAAGCGCGGTGCCAAGCGTGGTGGTTCGCTCCAAAAGTACCTCCGGTTTCGAGGCGATACACAGAATTGCCACTGCGTCCCCCGGCCGGAAGATCGTCTTCAAGAAACTGGTCGCGGCCTGCTGCTCAAAATCGAAGCGAGCGTATTCGCTGCCCGTGTTATCGAATACCAGGACCATTTCCAGCCGCGTCCCGCCCGGTTCCCCCAGGTGCGCAATTGCCACCGGACTGCCGCTCTCTTCTACATTAAAGTCTTCAAGTTGAAGGTTCTTCACTGCGTGGCCGCGGGCATCGGTCACCGAAACCGGTACCTGTACCAGGTTGGTACTGATGCGGATGGTCCCTGGCGGTACAGGCGACTGCTGAGCCTGATTCTGAAGTGAACCGGGTTGAAGCTGAGTGAGGATCGGTGGCCCTGCCAATGAGGTTACAGGAAGAAGGATGAGCAGGCAGAGCAAGCTTGGCATGCGCATAAAACTGATATGTTTTGGACCGATTTCCTTTTACCTGTTGGATTTTGGCGCGGGCTTTGCCGTGCGACCGAGCCTCCTTTGTACTAACTGATTACCATTTCCTGGATGCTCGGTCCAGGCTTTTGTTCGCGGTCTCCGAGAACAGCGACGCCAATTCGAGATTCGAGATTCGAGATTCGAGATTTTAAAATATCGAATCTCGAATTTCGAATCTCGAATTTAAGTAATACAATGGTGACGCCGGAATGCGGAGGTGTTCGATGGCAAACCAGGAAAAGATGCGTGCCATGCTGTTGGTATCTCCTGGGAAGCCTCTTCAGGCAGTTGAAATGGCTGTGCCCGCGCCTGGGCAGACCCAGATTCTGATTCGAGTCCGCGCCTGCGGAGTGTGCCGGACGGACTTGCATATTGCCGACGGCGAACTGCCGCATCCCAAGCTCCCCTTGATTTTGGGCCATGAGATCGTGGGGACAGTAGTTCGATGTGGCGACAAAGTGTCGGGTTTCGAAGTGGGAGATCGGATCGGGGTGCCTTGGATCGGCCACAGCGACGGCACTTGCCGATACTGTGTTACCGGCCGGGAGAACCTGTGCGACAACGCGCTCTTCACCGGCTACTCCATCGATGGCGGTTATGCCGAATTTACGGTCGCGGATTTCCGATACTGTTTCCATCTGCCCGAATCGTATGGTGATACGGAGGTCGCACCGCTGCTATGTGCCGGACTGATCGGCTATCGATGCTACCGCATGGCTGGAAAAAACTCCGAACGCCTGGGCTTTTACGGCTTTGGTGCTGCCGCGCATCTTCTGGTGCAGGTCGCGGTTTACGAGGGGAGAAAGGTCTACGCATTCACCAAACCCGGCGATACGCGAGCGCAAGGCTTCGCGCGCAGATTGGGCGCGGTTTGGGCAGGATCTTCCGAAGAAATGCCTCCGGAGAAGCTGGATGCTGCTATCATATTTGCTCCCGTCGGCGCTTTGTTGCCGGCGGCGTTGCGCGCGACTGCCAAGGGGGGCATCGTCATATGCGGGGGCATTCATATGAGCGACATTCCAGCCTTCCCTTACGCCATTCTGTGGGAGGAGCGCTCGATAAGTTCGGTGGCCAACTTGACCCGGCAGGATGGGATGGAGTTCTTCCAAATTGCACCCAAGGCCTCCGTGAAAGCGGAGGTTGTGGTCTATCCCCTCGAAAGGGCGGACGAAGCCCTGGACGATGTGAGAAAGGGAAGGATCGAGGGTGCAGGGGTCCTGAAAATCAGCTCGTGATTCCGTCAACGCCGCGCAGCGGCGACTTGAATATAGGACGGCCACTCAGGGCCAATGCAATAGGCTTACTAATCAGTTCGTTAACAGGTGGACATTTGATCAAGAAATGCGGCTCTTGACGGAGGTCGTGTTCGTTTAGGGTGGCGATCATCGGTATCGGAATCGGGGTCGCAGTCGCAGTCGCTGTCGGCTTTTGCAGACCCATACAACCGATTGCGATTGCGACTGCGATCCCGATTCCGATACCGACGGATATGGTGTTCTCCTCTCTTTTTGATGCCGCCAAGTGTCAACCTACTTATGAACTGATTAGTAAGTACATAACCGCAATCGATAACGTAACCATAATAGGAGGTTTCCCATGAATCTGGCCAGATTTCCCCGAAGGCGCTATACCGAGGGAATGACACCGCTTGAGGCAGCACCGAGATTTTCCGCGGCGCTCGGCGGTTCGAATATTTTTATCAAACGCGACGATCTCCTTGGCTTGGCTGCCGGCGGAAACAAGACGAGAAAGCTCGAGTTTCTGGTTGCCGACGCATTAGCTCAAGGAGCGGATACCTTGATCACCTGCGGCGCGGTTCAATCCAACCACTGCCGGCTGACCCTGGCGGCGGCTGTCAAGGAGGGATTGAAATGCCGGCTTGTGCTGGAGGAGCGGGTTCCGAATAGCTACAAACCCGAAGCGAGCGGAAACAACTTTCTGTTTCGGCTTTTGGGTGTCGAGAAAATCAAAGTCGTGCCCGGTGGCTCCGACACGGCGAGTGCAATGCGCATGGTGGCGGACGATGTCTCCGCGGAAGGTCGCAAGGCCTACATCATTCCCGGCGGCGGTTCCAATCCGATCGGGGCTACCGGCTATGTCGCTTGTGCCGAAGAGATTCTTGCTCAGGCTTTTGAGAAGGGAATCAACATCGGCCGGGTTGTCTGCGCGAGCGGCAGTGCCGGGACGCATGCAGGGCTGGTCACGGGCTTCTACGGCAACAACAGCAATATCCCCGTGGTCGGCATCGACGTCAGCCGCCCCAAGGAAGTGCAAGAGAAACTCGTTTATGATCTCGTTCAAAAAACCGCCGCATGGGTCGGCATCCAGTCCGAGGTTCCGCGAGATGCGGTTCTCTGCTTCGGCGACTATGTCGGCCGTGGCTATTCCATTCCCACGCCGGAGATGGCCGAGGCAGTCAGAATGCTGGCACGGACGGAGTGTATCCTTCTCGACCCGGTTTACACGGGCAAGGCGATGGCCGGCTTGATCGATCTCGTGCGCAAGGGATTCTTCCACAAGAACGAGAATGTCCTGTTCGTCCACACCGGAGGGTCACCGGCCCTGTACTCCTACATGCCGGATCTCCTGGATTAAAGCCGGCGAGTGGACCGTTTGTTTGGGTGAACGCTGCAAGCCGATTAAGAACGAAACCTTATACGGATCTCAGCAACGTCGTGAAATGCTGATGGAGCGCGGGTGAGACACCCGCGCTCCATTCATCTCCAACTGCGGTGATCCGTGAAATGTCTAAGATTGAGGGGCGTGCTGTAGCCCCCCTCCGATGCAGGCAAAGCTAACCCGCATTTCTCACCAGGTTTCTACTGCGGCGTCGGATCCGAGCATGTCTGCTGCGTTGCGCTCCGTCGGGCTCCTCGATGTACTGTCAAGTACGCCTGCGGGGCCCTCGGTCCCGCGCCTTGTATCCATGCCCGTCTGCGCCGCCTCGCTACGAAACCTGGTGAGAAATGCGGGCTAAGGTTTTCCCACCGACTCCTCGCCGCATTCGACAATTCTCTCACAGATTTCAAGACGCCAGGCATGCCGAGCATGACCCCGGCAAAGTCGCTGGACTAGCGGCGAGATTGGGGACAGCCACCTTTTTCTGCCGGGAGAATCTCGGCAGATTCGAGAAGGGATGGGGAAAAAAGGTGACTGTTCCGAAAATAAAAACAGAAAGCCAAAAGCGTCGGTATCGGTATCGGCATCGCAGTCGCTATCGCAATCGGTCGTATCGGTCTGCGAAAGCCGATAGCGATTGCGACCCCGATTCCGATACCGATGATCGCCACCCAGTGCGAACATGACTTTTTCTAGGAGGACGTATGCCCCAAACACCCCATGTGGAACGTCACTTTACCGCGTCGGAGGCGGTCAGGGACGTGGTGATCGGAATGTCGGATGGACTCACCGTTCCCTTCGCGCTGGCTGCCGGCCTTTCGGGCGCAGTCTCGACCACAAGCATTGTCGTCACGGCGGGGCTGGCTGAAATCGCCGCCGGCTCGATTGCCATGGGGCTTGGAGGGTATCTGGCCGCCAGGAGTGATGCCGAGCATTACGCCAGCGAAGAAGCGCGGGAACACAAGGAGGTTCGGGAAATTCCAGAGGATGAAGAGAGCGAGGTCCGGGAAATCTTGGAGCAATACGGACTATCGGCGGAGGAGGCGGAGCCTATCGTTGCAGCCCTGAGGCGCAAGCCACAAGCCTGGGTCGATTTCATGATGCGTTTCGAGCTCGGGCTCGAAAAGCCTGATCCCAAACGAGCCCTAACAAGCGGGCTTACTATCGCTAGCGCGTACGTTGCCGGCGGGCTTATTCCCCTCAGCCCCTATATTTTTCTGTCTCGTGTGGCGACCGGGCTGGTAGTCTCCGTGGCAGTCACCATCGGTGCGTTGGCACTATTCGGATACATCAAAGGTCACTTCACCGGTGCCAGACCCTTGCGCAGCGCTATTCAGACCACATTGATCGGCGGCCTTGCTGCCGCTGCCGCATTTGCCATCGCCAGGGCCATCTCTTGACAGACCTCAGACTTCAGACATCAGACCTGCCTCAGCCATCAGAACAGTCTGAGTTCTATGGTCTGATGTCTGATGTCTGATGTCTGATGTCTGACGTCTGAGGTCTGAGGTCTGAGGTCTGATGAATGCCGGCAAGAAGTTCGTCGACCGTCACCGAGGCCGTGCCCAGCTTGCCGACAACGATACCCGCCGCGATGTTCGAAAGGATCGCCGCCTCCAAAATGGACAGCCCGCTGACAAGACCAAGCGAAAGGGTGGAAATGACGGTGTCGCCTGCGCCGGTGACATCATAGACCTCGCGCGCCAGCGTTGGGATTTGAGTCACCCTCGCGTCCGAACCTCCTTCGAAAAGGGCCATGCCGTGCTCGCCGCGCGTCACCAGCAGATGATCAATCCCGGTCTGCCTGAGGATCTTGTTGCCGGCCCGCACCAGAGTCCTTTCATCGCTGATACTCATTCCCGCCGCGTGCTCCACTTCAATCAGATTGGGCGTGATTACCGTAGCGGGCCGATATGCCCCGAGATTCTTCAACTTGGGATCGATGCAAACAACCTTCTGCGCGGACTTGGCCATAGGAAGAATCCGCTTCAGGAGCGCAGGCGAAATCAGACCTTTGGCGTAGTCGGAAATAACTACAGCATCCATCGCCTCAAGATGGGTTCGAAACCATTCCACGATTCTTAGTTGCAGCGCCGGGGAGAGCGGTGTCTTGTCCTCGCGGTCGGTACGGCACACTTGCTGGTGATGGGCGATGATGCGCGTCTTGATGCTGGTCGCCCGTCCCTTCTCAACCAGGATTCCACCCAGCGTGGTTCCCAAGTCGTGAAACTTGGCGCGCAATTGCTCGCCCTCGGCGTCATTCCCGACGATGGTGAGCGGGAATGCCTCTCCGCCGAGGCTGCTTATATTGGCGACGACATTTGCAGCGCCACCCAGACATGTGGTCTCCTTCCTTATCTCGACGACGGGCACGGGAGCTTCCGGGCTGATGCGACTGACCGAGCCCCAGACAAACCGGTCCAGCATCACGTCCCCCAGGACCAGGACTTTCTTCTTCCGGAATCGGCCTACTGCAGCGGCCAGGATGTCCGGATGGCAATTAAATCGTGCCAATACCATAGGATCAACGCTCGCATTCTGCAGGATTCAAGCTCCTGCTATCGGCCCGGAACAATAATGGAGGACTGAGATGGCCCGACCCTGCCGCTCCGGGGGAGGTGACGTGCTAGGAAGTCAACGAAGCTAAGCGAGGACGGGCCGGCTTCCACATGACTTGCCACCACTGCTTGCAGCACCTCGAGGCATTCGATCGCATCTTTCAGTTGTATGCGCGGCTTGTCGGCTTCCTTTGGATAGCGGTAAGACTCGACCAGGCTGCTGAACTGCCCGCGGAGCGTGTCCGCGCGCAGGTTGCCCGAAGTCGTCTCATAGATCACCCCGCGTTCCTCAGTGCGCAGCGTTTTGGACAAGCAATCCAACGCCTCCGCTACATCTGCATCGGCCAAATCGCGAGAGGACTGCCGCTCGACTGCGATCAGGGTCTGCAAATCGGAGATTACCGGCGCGAAATTCTCGAGGATCCTGGCTCGCTTTTCCTGCTCTAATCGATCGGATGCACGGAAATGTCGTGCACCCTCCTGGTCAGCCTCGTGGCTGCGGCCAATTTTCAAATACTCGCAACTCTCCGGGCAGTCGATTTCGAGAACCCGCTTCTCGCCACAACATTGCGCGCAGATCGTCGTACGTTTCGCCGGACAAAACCTCTTGCCCTTCCTCTGACCACACAAAATGCATTTCATTCCTGAATACCGCCTCTGCTTTGATTATCGCTTTCCATCGAGCCGCAATTTATATCATATCTTTACTTAAATTCGAGATTCGAAATTCGACATTCGAAATTCTAAAATCTCGAATCTCGAATCTCGAATCTCGAATCTCGAATTTTTTGGGCGATTTCATGCATGCCTGCCGCGCATGCGACAAAACTGGTCCAGGAACTTCCTGGACTCAGCATAGTGGGGGAAGGCTCTCTCCGCACGGTTGAACTCCGCCGTGTGGTGCCGTTTTCTCCTGGAGGTTCCAGTTCCGTTGAACAGGGTGTGCAGCATCTCGTGATAGAGAAGATAGGACACGACCGATCTCGGGACTTTGGAAGAATCGAGAACCGGGCTGATCGTGATCGTGTGGTGGATGGGATCATAGTGGCCCAGCCGGCTCCAGCTCCTGCGGGCGCCCCAGCCCAGCTTACGAATTTCCACCTGATTGTTAAAATACAGCCGGTTCAGCTCGTGATAAATCTCCTCGAGAGAATGATGTTTCCCTTGCGCCTCATCGATCTGCTTCCGTCCGCGTCGCAGTCGCCGCGCGTGCACCCTCTGTTCGAGCTCCGGGTCCTGGCGAAAATGCTCATAAACCTGCAGCGCTGCCGAGGGAGGCTTTTTCCGTAGGACTTTGCACGCCAGCAAGGTAATGATCGATTCCAGGACCACCCGGGGCGCCTGGGTACAGTGATCGCTGATGCGAATCACCCAAGATGAACCGCGGCGCCGTATCGTGTGGGTCAACCCAATGTAGGGATAGAATCCCGCGACAATCTCATGGCCGTGGAAGGCACGGGAAAATGCATTCAAGGTAGAACGGCATATTTCACGGAGCTCAGTGGCATCAGACATCAGGCCGGAATTCTCTGGAATCTGAATTGCGGATTTTGGATTTTCCATCACGGATCGTGAGCGGATCCAGGGCCACCATCTCATAACTGTGATTCAGACGCTACAAGAAAAAAACAGCCGCGAATTCCATGGGGCAGCATAGCCGCAACCAAAAGCAAAGATTTAACGCAGAGACCACAGAGATCAATGCGGAGGTCGCAGAGATCCGATAGAAAAACATCTCGAAACAAGGATGTTCTCCGCGGCCTCTGCATCAGCCTCTGTGGTCTCTGCGTTGAGCTTTTGATTTTCGCCTCGCTATTCGTGTTATTCGTGGCTATGTTTTTTCCCACTGTCTGAATCGCAGATCTCACAAAGCCAAAATCCGCATGCTAAAATCCAAAATGCTATTCCTTGTCCCGGAGCGCCTTCTCCAACTCGGAGACGGCATCTTTCAGGGAGTCGATATCAGCCTTAAACTCGGGGAGTCTGCCGAAAAGGGCATTCAGGCGTTTGTATTCCCGGAGCGGGCGCACAGGGACTCCCCAATATACTTCGCCGGCGCGAACAATCTTACCGGGGAGGATTCCCGCCTTGGATCCGATCACAACCCCGCTCTCGACGTGCGCGTGATCCCCAAATCCAACCTGGCCCCCGATCACCGCATAGTCCTCGATTACGGTGCTGCCGGAAATGCCCGTCTGAGCTGCGATCACGACTCCCTTGCCAATTTGCACATTGTGCGCGATCTGCACCAGGTTGTCGATCTTGGCCCCTGCGCCGATGCGCGTCACACCCAGCGATCCTCGGTCAAGCGTCGTGTTGGCACCTATCTCGACGTCATCCTCGATGATGATCTTGCCGACTTGTGGAAATTTGATCTGTGTGCCACCGTCGGGGACATACCCGAACCCGTCGCTGCCTATAATAACGCCTGCGTGGAGCACAACCCGATTTCCCAAAACGGAACCCGAATACAGCACCACGTTCGGGTAGAGAAGGCACTGTTCTCCCAATACGCAGTCCTCACCGATGACCACACCGGCCTTGAGGATGCAGCCGCGTGATATATGGGCACGGGCGCCGATAACCACGAAGGGGCCGATGTCGATATCGTCGGCAACTTCAGCTTCCGGAGAGATGGCCGCGCTCTCGTGTCGGGATCCGATGGCGTGAGCCGCAGGTGCCAGCAGGGCCGCCGCGCGCGCAAAGTCCAGCTTGGGACGGCCGGAGAGAATCGCACAGCAATCAGCCGGCACCAGATCGGCGGGCGCAATGACGCAGCCGGCGCGTAGTCCGCCGGCAGACGCGTCGGCTTTTCGGTCTCGATCGATAAACACCAATGAGGCGGCGTCCGCGGTCTCCCAACTGGAAACCTTCATCAGCCGGCGGCTGCCGTCGCCTTGGAAGGGGAGATCCAACAAAGCAGCGAGTTCGGATACGGTATAGTTCATAACCGACCAAAACCACGAACGCGCGGACGACCCTCCATGTATTCCACGCGTTGCGTGGTAACTGAAGTGATGTCACACACCGGCTACGGAGCCTTGGTCTCCGGCACGGTTTCCTTCTCTCCTTGAGGAAGCTCCAGGCCGCGAGAGCAGCCTGGCTCTTGAGGCAGAAGCAGGTCGTGCTTCGTGGTTTCCAGCTCCACAGCCTTGCCCTTGGCATAAATCTTGTGCCGGCCTTTGGTGTTGTGCCATTCGGTGAGAGTTGCCGTTCTGTATTTGTTTTCGATAATCTGGCGCCATCCTACGC
>JBEKYG010000128.1:0-9470 GCA_049511215.1 Acidobacteriota bacterium
AGACCACGAAGACCTCAAAGAAGATACTTTGAGGTCTTTGAGGTCTTCGTGGTTTAAATCCCCGCGGTTCGCTCCGCTGTGCGGAGCAGGCCAAAGCCACGCCTTCTAGGCGTGGTCGATTAAAAAATTCCTCACAACACGACCTCACAACTAAGCCCGAGTGATCTGAAGATGTCAGCCAGAGGTTCAAGCCGTTGGTGGCCGGGTGGCATCAAACCGTGCAGCGCGTATGTCCGGTCCAACATCGCATATTTGCTCTCGCCCAGCCGGTGGTATCCGAGCAGACTGACTTCTTTTATTCGTCCCAGTCCGGCCAGGTATTTGGCCGTCTTCGATATCGCATCCTCCGAATCGTTGATGCCCGGTATGATCGGAACGCGGGCGATCACGGGAATACCTGATCCGATCGCCAGCTCGAGATTTCGCAGAATTACGTCATTGGACTGCCCGGTCACCTCCTGGTGCAGGTAGGGGTCCATCGTCTTGATGTCGAAGAGCAGGAGATCGACATGCCTCAGGACCTGGTCCCAGACCGCCGGCGATGCGTGACCGCAGGTATACAGACGGGTGTGAATGCCGGAATCCCGGCACCTCTCCAGAAGACCGGCCGCGAAATCAGGCTGGACAAGCGGCTCACCGCCGCAAACCGTCATCCCGCCTCCGGACTCCTCGTAGAACGGGCGGTCTCTGGCGACCTCCCCATACACCTCGTTTACGGACATCCCCTTGCCATAGGATTTGAGAGCCCCGGGCTCACAAACCGCAATGCAATCGCCGCAATTGTTACAGGCCGCGCGATCGATCCTGACTCCGTCGGCGGTAAGAGAAAGGGCGTGCAAGCGGCAAATCGCCACACACAGGCCGCACTGGTCGCAAAGGGAATTTCGATGGGCTATCTCGGGTGGAACTCTCTGTGACTCGGGATTCGAGCACCAAATGCACCGCAATGGGCAACCCTTGATGAAGACCGTGGTCCTTATCCCAGGTCCATCTTGAGTGCTGAATCTCTGTATATTAAATATCACACCCATCGCAGGTCCTTTTATGGAGTGCAGCCCTTGGCGCCGGTTTTGGAGGTAACTGCTCGGCGTCAAGCCCCCGCACTCCAAGTCGCCGCGGGCCACTATAGCTCGTGTTCGCACCTGGCGATGATCTCGTCCTGGACCTCCGGCGACAGTTCCACGAAATAGGCGCTGTATCCGGCTACCCTGACGAGAAGATCGCGATATTTCTCCCGATGTTTTTTTGCCTCCAGCAGCATTTCCTGGCCCATGAGGTTGAACTGGATGTGATAACCGCCGCGGTTGAAGTAAGTCTTGATCAACGATGCGAGCTTACGTTGTCCGTCCCTGCTCCTCACGATGCTCCGCGTAATTTTCATGTTGAACAGGGAGCTGGTCGCAATCTCATTATGGTTGACCTTCGAAGCTGAGTTGATTACCGCGGTCGGCCCTTTGACATCCGCGCCGCGCATCGGTGACAGGGTCCCGTCAGCCAGCGGTTCGAACGCCTTTCTGCCGTCCGGCAAAGCGCCGACCGTCAAACCAAGATAGTAGTGCTGCGTCGCGCCACCTCTATGAATGCGCTGATTGGATCCGAGAGGATGCTTCTCCTGCGCAATCCGGCGTTGCATCCAAAGTGAAAGATCGTCGAATATGTCATCGACATAGTCATCGTCATTGCCGTATTTGGGGGCCGCCTGGAGTGCACGGCGCAGCGTTTCTTTACCCACGAAGTTGACCTTCAAAGCCTCCAGCAACTCATCCATGCCGACACGATGTTCTTCATAGACCAGTTTTTTGATTGCTGCCAGGGAGTCGGCGACGTTCTGATGGCCGCGATCGTAATTGCCGAAATACAGCTGCGGATAACGGCAACCGCCGGCCATGTAGTCGATCCCTTTCTCCATGCAGTCATCGATCAGAGCGGAGAAGAACGGAAGGCTGTAGTACCGGTTGCGCAACTGCCAGCACATGTGGAGGTGTTGCGTCATCAAGATTAGAACGTGGCTGACCTGTTCCTTGAACGCGGCGTAGAGTTCATCGAAGGAGGCAAAGCTTCGAGGGTCTCCTGTCGTCAATCCCAGCTGCTTCCCGGTTACGGGATCGACGCCGTTATTGAGGGTCAATTCGAAGATTTTGGCGAGGTTGATCGTCTGGCCCATATCCCCCGTGGAAGCGTGGCACACGTGCGGATGTATGCAACCGCCTCCCGCCCAATCCCGCGCCACGGCTATGGGAATACCAAGGCCCGCAAAATTCAGCAGGACCGCGGCGTCATTGAGGAATGCGGGGTTGCCGTCTCCCCTCTCGACGGTGACCTCGACTGCCGTTTGCCAGAGTTCCTCGGGTGTCCCCTTGTGGCAGCGCAAATAAATCGGCGGCTGCGGCACCCTGACCTGGCGCACGACCTCGAGCAGCAAGTAGGTCAGCTCGTTGGTCGCATCCTTGCCGTCACCGGTCACTCCGCCGATCGTAATGCACTGTGCCTGATTTGTCTGGCCATTCGATTTCCAGAGCCTTCCCTTGGCGCCTTCCATTTCGGTGAATTTTACCCAAAGGCATCCGAGCAGTTCAGCCGCCTCCTGACGGCTCAGGCGGTTGTCCTCGAGGTCTTTTGCATAAAACGGGTACAGGTATTGGTCCATTCGCCCCGGCGCTTCGGCATCAAAACCGGCCTCGAGGTTGATGCTCAGATGCGTAAGCCAGAAGCTCTGTACGGCCTCGCGGAAATCGCGGGCAGGATTGGCCGGCACCCACTCGCAGATGCTGGCTATCCTCTCCAGCTCCTTCTTTCTGATTGGGTCCTTCTCGCTCTCCGACATCTCTCTCGCGAACTCGGCGTAACGGCGAGCGAAGTTGATAACACCCTCGCACGCGATAATCATCCCGGTAAGCAGGGAGTGTTTCTCGATGTCGTTTCTTCCGTAGTACGTGATCTCCCGCAGCCTGCGCTTTGCCTCCGCGATGATGCCGTTGAGCCCGATGGTGAGCACCTTCGCGTAATCCCCGATTTTGCTGGTGGTCGGCCTGGTTACCGGCCCGATGATGACTCGGGATTTTTGAAGATCATCGATCCTGTCGCCGAACACCTGGTGGCGAATCCTCGTTTCCTCCTTCAGAAACACCCGGTCTTTCCAGTACCCGGCATCTTCCAATAGGTTTTTCTGCTCTTCCTCGGTCACGTCCGCTCCGACAACCAGGCCGGAAAGTTTGGGTCCGTTTCCTTCGAACAGGTCAAGGGTGATCTCGGGATCCCATTCCACGGCAGGTGAAGCGCCGCGAAGATACTTGGTCTGGGAACCCACAAGCAGCTCCCCATCCCGAATAATGACGGGGAGCTCGTCCATGACGCGCTTGAAAGCCTTGCCTCTCCGTATGTGCAGCAACTCACCTTCGGTTTCTTTCCACGATTCCGTGAGCAGACGGCTCCTCTCGGCGGCTACGTGCGGCGTGGCCGCCAGGTATGCTTTTAAACGCCTCTCCACCCGGCCTGTGAACGCGGTTACATTGTGGATCCCATCGATTTCTATTACCTTCGCTTGCGTTGTGATGGCCATTTCGCGTGGGCTCCTTTTTCCCTTCGCTTGGAAAGAAAACAAATGATGCTGATATCGATGACGCGAGCCTCAACTCGTGAAGGGGATTGCTCTCTGGATGCCAAGTTGCACGCGCACTTTGTCGAGTTCGCTCCAGACCTCCGATGCCAAAGGCAGGCCCGACCTCAGCCTTTCCTCTTTCAGCTTGAATTCGCGCTCACCCGGGAGATAGATCTCTTCGACCCCTTGCACCCGTTCCGATGATTTCAGCTGCGAGATCAGCCGGTCGATCCGGCCGGTAAACTCGGAGAGAGGCATGAAGCTCTCGATGTCGAGCGCCGTCATAAAATGATTGGACCTTATCAGGCTGCTGCCGTAAGGCTCCGTGGTAGGTGGAAAGTCCAGACCAAAACTACCTCCAGTCAACACTCCTGCCAGTACATCCGATACGACCGCCAGGCCGTAGCCCTTGGGGCCTCCCATCCACTGGGAAAAGCCGGCCATCGCCTTGACGGGATCATCCGTGGGCAGGCCATCCTGATCCAAGGCCCAATCCACGGGTATTTTTTGGCCCTTCTTCTGCGCCAGCCTGATTTTGCCGCCGGCGACAACCGTAACCGCCATATCCAGGATTATGGGCAATTGTTTGCCGGCTGGAATTCCGTAACTCCATGGGTTCGTGGATAGCGTGCGGCTCTTGCCTCCATAGGGCGGCACCCGCGGCGGACCGTTATTGGTCAGAAATGCAATCACACCCTGCTGCGCAGCCATGGTGGTGAAATAGGCCAAAGCTCCGCAGTGTGTGCTGTTGATCAGAGCAACAGCCGCTAAGCCTGACGCCTTAGCCTTATCCACGGCTTTCTGCATGGCTCGAACCACACCGAGGTTGCCCACGGCATTGTCCGCGTCAATGAGAGCCGTGTTCTTCGCTTCCCTGATCACTTTGAGAGAGGGGCGCGGATTCATGTTCCCTTCGCGCAGCATTCTCGCGTAGCCGGCGAAATGGGTGACGCCGTGCGTGTGCACTCCCCTGAGATCGGCGTCAACCATGGAGTCGGCAATGATCGCGGCGTCCCCTTCGGGTACCTGAAGCCGGATCAGCGCTTCAGCACAGAAATCCTTCAAAGCTTCCGCTCTCACGATGCGCATGTCGTCCATGTTCTGTGCTCCTTCCGATTTTGCACTGCTCGGTTCGACTGTAGGCCGCGTCATGAAGGCATGTCCAATGAATGTTTTTTATGGTAACTATTATGTCACTTCCCCAGCGGCCGCGGATTACGCGGCCTTTATGCAAAGCAGATCATCTAGCTGTTCTGCCTGATGGAGCTGACAGACGAAAGGACGAGTCCACTGAAAGCGCGCAGAGCAGCGGACTGATATTTGCGCCGATGCGATAGAAGGTAAACGCTGCACTGTAGCGGCACGCCCGGCACCCTGAATATGGAAAGCCTGCGTGATTCTATCTCTTCGCCTGATACCGACCACCTCGTAACGATGGCGATGCACGGCGCGCATTGCACTACGTGTTTCATCACCTCGCTGTTGTTGGTTTCCATAACCGCGTCGATCGCGATGCCGTGGTGCATAATCTCTTCCTGCACAATGGTTCGGATGTCGGAACCCTGCTTCGGCAAAACGAACGGCTGACCCGCAAGCTCCGCAACCGGAACGGACGATCGTCCCACCCACGGATGATCGCGGCCCACGATGAATACCATCTCGTCGCTCAGAAATTCATGGACGTCCAGCTCCGGTTGAGACAGATCCGGACGCCGAATCGTTGAGACGATCACGCCGAAATCCCAGGTGTTGATCAAAATGCCAGGCACGATCTCGTCGACCTTGCACACGTCGAGCAGAATTTGAGTCTTGCCGTGGTTTTTCCTGAAGGAACTCAGAACGGCAGGCAGCAGGTGGATGGCCGCCGTGCTCGTCGCGGCCAGGCGGAGCTGACCCGACGGAGTCTCACGCAGATCGTCCACCACACTTTCGAGTTGCTCGGCCGACGCGATAATGTCCTCCGCGTAGCGGAGAAAGGCCTTTCCGGCCTGAGTCAGGGAAACCCGCTTCCCCAGTTGCTCGAACAACTGCAACCCCGTCGTGCGTTCGAGGCTGTGGATCTGGACGCTGACGGCAGGCTGGGTCAGGTACAGTTCTTCCGCGGCCTTGGTGAAATTGCATCTCCTGGCAACAACCGAAAAAATCTTCAACTGGCTCAGAGTTATGTTCATAAGCACCTCCCGGCCCGGCTTTCCCGTTTTCGCGGACGCCGTATCGAAGCGGGCCCGAAAAAAGGCTTGATGCCGTGAATGTAATATTGTATGTAATCTTATGGCACAGCTTCAATTAATTTTATGAAGGGAATTCTGCTGATTCTGTTCGTTTTCATCCAACTCGCATGGCCGGCATGCCGGTCGGGGCGTGTCCCTGCCGCTGCTCCCGGAGTCATCAGAGTGGGTGCTTCGGTTACCATGACCGGGGTTTCGGCTTCCTTTGGAGGCTACGCCAGGTTTGGCGCTCAACGAGCCGTCGATGCAGCCAATGCCGCGGGCGGCGTGTTCGTCAGGCAATACAACAAGAAAATCCCTGTCAGGCTCGTCATGTACGACAACGAAAGCAAGGCGGAGAAGGCCGCAGCCGACGTCGAGCGTCTCATCCTGAGGGATGAGGTCGTCGCGATCACAGGCTTGACGGGGCCGGAACGCGTGTTGAGCGGCGCCGAGGTTGCTGAGCGCTACAAGGTGCCGGTGGTAACCACAGGCGCGGCATTGGCGGCGGTAGGCGGCGTGCTCGTCGCGACGACGTTCACCTTCGTGCCGACCAGCGGGCTGACTTATCTGCTGAAAGGATTCGTCGTTGTTGTGTTGGGCGGCATGGGTAGCATCGGCGGGACGCTGTTGGCCGGCATGCTGCTTGGGTTGTCGGAATCGCTCGGCGCCGCGGCATTTGGCACGGGCTACAAGGACCTGGTCGGCTTGCTGATGTTTTTGCTGGTGCTCGCGCTCAGGCCCTCGGGTCTTTTTGGCCGGCGATAGAGGGGGAGCGGCCGAACATGAAAACTCCTGCACCAGCTCGCAGCCTCACGAATGCACTACGCCGGCCGCGCCGGTTGCTTCTCGCTTTGCTGCTGATCTCTCTCCTTGCGGCGCCTGCCTTGCTTGCGGCTTACCCCTTGTATCTGCTGTTCACGGTTTTTCTTTATGTTGCCTTGCGAAATTGGGGACAGTCCCCAATTTCGCGGGAAACTTGCCGCCATCCGAATCTGATAAAAAAGACTTGCAAGTACTGAATGTAATATTGTATGTAATCTTTAAAGATATTTGAAATGAGTTCAATGTTAAGAGAGCTTCCAAGGCTTTGGGGGAGGTTTCTGAAGAGCGCATATCGTGGAGGACGCACTTTCCCCGGCGACGCATCGGCTTATAGTGCTTGACTCCGGCGGTGGGCGATATAGCATCGCGGCCGGACAGATGATCTCCCCGGAAGGCGGCAACGTTCGCAGCCCGTGCCTGCGTCGAGCGGCCACCCGAGTCAGGTCCAGCGAATAGGGAAGGGAACCCAATGGAATTCAAAAAGTTATTCGAACCCTTGAAAATCAAGAACATAACATTAAAGAACAGGCTGGTGATGTCGGCCGCCTGCACGGAGTACGGCACCAGGGACGGATACGTAACGGACCGGATGATCAACTACTATGCCGAACGCGCGAAAGGCGAAACCGGCCTCATCTTTATCGAAGTCGCAAATCCAATCTACCCCTCGGGCAAAGTTCTTGTGCATCATCTCAGCATCAATGATGACAAGTACATTCCGGGGTTGAAGAAGTTGACGGATGCGCTTCACCACTACGGCGCCGCGACCATCCTGCAGATTTCGCATGCGGGCCGGCAGACGACTTCGAAGGTCAGCGGCCAGCAGCCCTTGGCTCCTTCAGGCCTGCTCCCCAAAGTGTCCATGTATTGGGAAGTGCCGAGAGAGATGACCCTTGATGAAATAAAGTCGATACCGCCGGCCTTTGGGGAAGCGACTGAAAGGGCGAAGAAGGCGGGATTCGACGGCATCGAGCTTCATTTTGCCCACGGCTACCTGATGACCTCGTTCATCTCGCCCTATACGAACAAGAGGACGGACGAATACGGGGGCAGTCTGGAAAACAGAATGAGGCTGCCGCTGGAAACTTTGCGAGCCTGCGCGGCCTTTGCGGGCGATGATTTTCTGATTGCCGTGCGCATGAATGGCGACGACTATGTCGAAGGGGGAGTGACCCTCGATGAAGCCAAGGTCATCGCGAAGATGCTTGTGGATAACGGGACCGATATTGTCAGCGTTTCCGCCGGAATGTGGGAATCCACCACCCCGTTGCAGGATCATTCGCCGGCAGTCGCGCGCGGCGCTTGGGTATACCTTGCGGAAGCGATCAAGGACGTCGTGGGAGAGATACCCGTGGTGACCGCGAAGAGAATCAATCGTCCCGAGTTGGCGGAGAACGTTCTGCGACAGACGAAAATCGATCTGGTGTCAATGCTGAGGGGCTTGATGGCAGATCCCTACATTGGCAAGAAAGCGATGGAAGGCAGGCTCAATGAGATTGTTACCTGCATTGGCTGCTGCCAGGGCTGCTACGGCAGGCTGTGGGAGCACCTGCCGATCATGTGCACCGTCAATCCATTGATGGGACGGGAGGGCGAGTGGGAACTGACGCCGGCCAAGGAAAAGAAGAAGATTCTCGTAGTCGGTGGCGGTCCCGGGGGAATGGAAGCCGCCCTCGTTGCCAGGAAACGAGGGCATAACGTGACCCTGTGCGAGAAGAACAGCAGGCTGGGCGGGCAGTGGCTGCTCTCGCTCAAGGTTCCGAACAAATACGAATTCGAGAATACCATCACGGAGCTCTCCTACCAGATGAACCAGGCCGGAGTAAAGGTGAAACTGGGTACCAAAGTCACTCCTCAGTTTGTCGCAAAGATGAAGCCCGACGCTGTCATTCTGGCCTCGGGCGTTACTCCGCTTACTCCAAATATTCCGGGAGTCGACAAATCGCACGTGGTCCAGGCGTTCGACGTGCTCGAAGAAATCGTCCTGGTGGGCAAACGAACCTGCGTCATCGGGGCTGGAAGAGTAGGCCTGGAAACGGCCGAATACCTGAGGTCGAGGAACCGAGAAGTGACCATTCTATCGAGGCGAAAAGTCGAGGAGATAGGATCGGACTTGCCGTGGCCGCAGGGCGGGCATTTCCTGCGCAGGCTCGAGCGCATGGGCATTAAGAAAGTAGGAAGAGTTACGGTAGAAGAAATCACGGATACTGCGGTTGTTTATTCCGTCGACGGAAATAAGACGATATTCGAAGTTGACACCGTCGTGCTCGCGCAGGGCGCCAATGAAAACAATGGTCTCGCCCAAGCCTTGCAGGGCAAGGTTCCGGAATTTCACATGATTGGAGACTGCGTGGAAGCGCGTTCGTGTCTGGACGCGATTCATCAAGGATACAGGGTAAGCATGCAGATTTAACTGCATCCAGTCCAGGATTGGAACACCCTCGCCAATCAGTTGGCATGGGGAGGAGGAAGGCAGATGTCGTACACCAGCAAAAGCGAGCACAGGTTCGTGAACTGTACCTTGAGCGGGCCTGTCGAAGTCTACGTCAAAGACAACAGGATCGTCCGTGTCCTGCCGCTCAGGTACGGGAAGGATGACGCGGAGCCATGGACGATTGAGGCACGCGGCCAGACCTTCACCCGGCCGAACAAGGCATCGATTGCCTGTTGGGTCCAGGGTACAAAGCAGTATGTGTATTCAAAGGATCGACTGCTGACGCCCCTCAAGCGGGTCGACTTCGATCCGGAGGGCGCGCGTAACCCGGAAAAACGGGGCATTTCGGGGTACGAGCCGATCAGCTGGGACAGGGCACTCGAGATCACCGCCAAGGAGATCATGC
>JBEKYG010000129.1:0-9467 GCA_049511215.1 Acidobacteriota bacterium
TATGCCCCTGTTGGTCTGGTCCGGGTTTTTGATGCCGGAGGTGACGGCGAAAGTTTTGGGATTTCAGATTCTGGTCGAACTGGTGTCGGCTGCCGCACTGATTTTGACCCTGATTGAAGGGCCATCCCCCAAGAAAAAGCCGAATCCGCTCCTTTCGCCTGCGTTCGTCTACCTGGCTGCGTTTCTGGGCTACTCCCTCCTTTCCGCCCTTCTCGGCACGGATTTAAACCTCGGTCTCTGGGGGCTCATCGAACGGCAGGATGGACTCGTGTTGCTGCTGCACCTTTTTGCCTGGGCAGCTGTTGCGGCCTGGTTCTTTGCCAGATTTGATAGCAATGCCGACAGAGGGGAACGGCTGCACGCACTACTTCCGGTTAGCCCGGGTTCTTATTCTTACCTGTTCTGCTCTTTTTGGGTCAGTGCGGCTGTGGCGCTCATGGCGCTGCGAGAATCGGAGGTCGAGTTTAACGGCATTCTGCACCCACTGATCCAAATCCTTTCCTCTCCAACAAGGCTGGGCGGTGTGTTCGGCAACCCTCTGATGCTGGGTCCATATCTACTCTGTCATTTTTTCTTTGGGCTCTACTTCCTGTTGACGGTGATGGGCGCCGGATCTGCGCGCACCAGCGGTGGAGACACAAAGCGTGGGCAGCTGTTGCGGAAGGTCGTCCGTTACGCGGCATTTATCGGCGTTGCAGCGGCGGAACTCCTTATCCTGGTTGTCATCCTCGCGGGTCAGACACGTGGAGTGATACTCGGCTTAACGATTGGTTTGTTCTGCAGCATCATATTGCTCGTCCTTGGCCTCTCAACTCGACGGGCGATCAGGGTTGCAGTCGCTGCTGGCATTCTCTGCCTACTGCTGGTGTCCGCCCTGAGCTGGCACTATCGAGATAGTAATCTGGTCAACAGGATCCAGGTTTTGCACCGATTCACGCACATCTCAGCGGAGGAGAACATTACCACCTTTACGCGCCTGCGAATTTGGAGCGCCGGGCTGCGCGCTTTGGGGGACCACCCGCTGTTCGGTTGGGGATATGACAACGTTTACTATGCCTTGAACAAGTATTATGATCCGCGACTGATCCGTGTCGCTCCCTTTGTGGCGACCAGCGCTCAAACCTGGTTTGACAAAAGCCATAGCTTCTTCGTCGACCTGATCGTCGAGCGTGGATTCATCGGATTCCTGGGATATTGCCTGCTGCTCTGGATCATAGCCAGGAGCCTGTGGCGGATGGCTGACCGGCGACTCGCTATCTGCCTCGGGGGAGGTTTGGTCGCATACCTGGTCAGCAATGCGTTGGCTTTTGACGTTTTTGGCTCCCTGTTTGGCTTCTTCTTGAGCCTGGCTGTTATTGCTTCGGGCTGCAATCTGGAAACGCCCGTGTGGATTCGGTCGCTGCTGGACCGTAAGCGTAAGGTCTCAACGCCGCGAAAAAAGCAGCTCATAAATGTAAAGCCCAAGCCCATCCTGAAGATATCCCTCGTGGCGACTGCACTGGCAGCCTGTGTCTATTGCCAAGTGGAGATTGGCACTGCCAACCACAGGTGCATGCAGGCGAAGGCGGCTTTTTTGCGGGATCCCGCGGTGGGAGTTTCCTCGTTCCTGGACGCGTTTGAACATTTCTCTCCATACAATGCGAGACAGAAGCTGGATTGTGCCTCCCTGCTCGTCAACAGCGCAATTACCAAGCAGAAAACTTCCCAATCGTTCAATGCCGGCTCGCTTGTCATCCGGTTTACCCAGGAAGCTCTTGCCGCACATCCACAAGATGCCGACTACTATATAACCCTGAACTATATGTTCAACGAGCTGGCCCTCTATACGAATCGCGATCTGGCCAAAGACGCGGAGGTTTATGGGGAAAAGGCGCTGAAGTTGAGCCCGAAACGCCAGGAGGCCATGTATCACCTGGGCCAAACCTTACTGATTCTGGACAAATCGAGAGAGGCCGTAGATCTCTACAGGCGAATGCTTCAATATGCCGATTTTCCTCTCGGACGATGGGTTCTGGGGCTATCACTTCTGCAGAACATGCAGTCGGACGAGGCCAAGAAGGAGATCAGGACCGCGATCAAGATGGGATATCAGCCGAACGCCGGCGATGTGACTACCCTGAGACGCTTCATTTCCGAAAAGGAGGCCTCCGAGCTGACCGCGGGCAAGTAGTCGGCGAGCCTCTGCCGCGGAAGCGGACAAGCACTCTGGAAATATACCCGAGGGCTTTTCTTTTTGCGGACGCCCTGGTTGCGGTGGCGGCGTGGTCACCGAGGGCCATGTCCCGAGGCAGTCTTGGTACGCTCCTATCTGGCGTGTTCTCGATAGGGCCGGCGCATTTTATACAGATCACTTTGCTCCCTCAGCTCGCGCAGTAGTTCTTTCTCCCCCGAGGAGAGAGCCATCCCGACCGCCTTTTGTGCCGTTTGTGCAGCCTCATTGAAGCGGCCCGCTTCGGCAAAGGCCGCGGCAAGCGTGCCAAGGAAATTGGCATCCCTATAACCCGTCAGCTCGCAAGCCTGCGTAGCGAGCCGAATGGCCTCGGCACCGTTGCGGACCCTCTCAGTCTCACTAGTCGCAAGGTACCATGCGAGATCATTGAGCGCGCCCGGCTGATCGGGGTTCCGATGAAGAGAGTCTCGATAGCACGAGAGAGCCTCCTCGGTCCTACCTACTCGCATTAACGCGGATCCGAGAAGGTTAAGGGCATCGACAAAGTCAGGCGCAATGCGCAAGGCCTCGGAGTAATGCGCAACGGCCTCCCGCAGCTTCCCTTGTTGCTGAAGGTACACGCCCATGTTGGTGTGTGCCACTTCGTTGTTGGAGGTCATGCTCAGGGCGTGTTCGAATAGTGTACCGCTGCCGTGCCAGTAGCCGACCTGTATCCAGGTAATCCCTGTGAGAATCGAAATGACCAGTCCGGCACAAAGTGCCAGCATCGTCTTCTGCCTTCGGCCGAGCACCTTCTCAGCCCCTGGCCAGCAGATGAGCAATTCGGGAATTCCCCAGGCCACCATAATGGCAATGCCGATTAGCGGTATATACGTATAACGGTCGGCCATGGCCTGTCTGCCAACCTGCACAAGACCGATGACTGGGACCAGGGTACCGAGATACCAAAGCCAGCCCACCGCAAGATACGCATGGCGCTTCCACAGTCGAAACACTTGCAGAGACACCAGGATCAGCACCAGACTCGCGATCAGCACTTGCCATGGTGAGAGATTGAAACCGGGATGCGGATAGAAAACCGCAAGGTTCCTGGGCCAGAACATCTTGCCGATGTACTTCACATAGGTCAGGAGCGCGTTTCCGAGGCGGACGCTGAATGGGAGCCGTTCAAGGGATGCGACCACTCCGAAACCCCTTTGCGCGAGATAGGTAACGGCCGCTGATACCGCCGAGAGAATGAAAAGCGGCGTCTTTTCCCACAACAGTTGGCTGATTCGATCCCAGCGGATTGTCCGGTTCGAATCCTTCGGGCCGGCTGCGCTCAAACGGCCGAGAGGCCAATAATCCAGAAGCAAAAACGCAAACGGCAGAGTCACCAGCATCGGCTTGGCCAGGAGACCCAGCGCGAAGGACAGCACAACCCAGACATACCGGCCCATCCCTGGTCTTTCGACATATCGAATGTAGCACCAACTGGCAAGCATCCAGAAGAAGGCGCTCAGCACATCCTTCCTCTCCGCCACCCAGGCAACTGACTCTACGTGGAGCGGATGAACGGCAAACACTGCCGCGACGAAGGTGCTGCACCAAAGAGACCCCGTCGCTCGCCGGAGCAGGAACATCAACATCAGGACATTCGCCAGATGAATCAAAAGGCTGCTGAGATGGTGTCCCCAGGGTCGCAGCCCGTAAAGCTCACAATCAAACATGTGAGATAGCCAGGTGAGTGGATGCCAGTTGGCCTGGCTTTTGGTGGTAAAGGCCCAGAAAACACTGGCGCGCGTCCATCCCGCCTGAACCATAAGATTCCGAACCACATAACCGTCGTCATCGTAGAGTACAAAGTCAGATCTTAAGACTTGCCAGTAGGGAAGGAGGGTCAAGAAGATGAGGCAAAGGGCGATCATCGGTGCGTAGCGAGACCCAACGTCTTTGCGCGATGCCGGCCTTCTTCCAGCGGCATCAGCTGCACGACCTTGCGCTTTTTTGATTGGCCCAGGCTTCCTTTTTGCCGGTTCTGCCATGACCCCTCGAAATGAGTCTCCACCCGCGGAGCGGGTGTGGCCTCAGGAAGCCTCCCGGAGGGAGGTATGGGCGGCACAGCCCTGTCAGGGCTGAATCCCACTTGGCTCCGTATCCCAGGGTTTGCGCCCCTAAAGCGCTAAGATAAGCTCGCTACACACTTGGTCCTTGACTTGGACCTCGGCGTGGACTTGGACCATCCTGCCTGATGTGAACTTTCACAAGCTCGAAGTTTACCAGGTCGCCGTGCGCTTCTTGCCGCTTGCAGCCAGCATTGCCGACAGTCTACCACCTCGCTACGCAGCTCTGGCGGATCAACTCCGCCGTGTATATATTTCCATTCCGCTGAATACAGCCGAGGGCTCAGAAAAGAGCACTGGATCAGACCAGCGCCGGTTCTATGCCATAGCGTGCGGCAGTGCCATGGAATGCGCCGCAATCGTTGACGCCCGTACCGCTTTGGCGCTCATCGAGCGGCCCCAAGCCGAGCAAGACAACCAGCCTCTTCTCTCCACCGTCAGGATGCTCTCGAAAATGCGTCGAGTACAAGAGCATCCGAGTCGCAGTCCAAGTCTAAGTCCAAGTCCACGAGGAAGCAGTGACTTAGGTTAGCGCTTGTGGGCTGGCGCCCTGGGCTGTACCTGTTACGAGACTATGACAAAACGGGCCTCACGGTGAAGTAGCATGGTTGGGTTCCAAACAAACAACCATCAACACCGAAGGCCACACATGAAGCATATAGGAATGGACCTTGGCGGCACAACAACAACTGCAACCGTTTTGAGCGCACAAGGCAAGAGACTCTTGGATCGAACGATTGCGACGCGAGAAGCAGACTTGGTGGATTTTGTGAGCAAGATACCCGGCGCGAAGCGAGTGGTAGTGGAAGAAAGCCAGCTCGCGGACCGGGTAGTTCGAGCACTTAAGCCGTATGTCTCGGAGGTCATTCGCTGTCGGCCGCAGTACAATGATTTGATCAGTAAATCCGAGAACAAATGCGATGAAGAGGATTGTTTCTCCCTGGCGCGGCTTTCCTATCTGGGTGAGCTGAAGCCGGTGCACCACACCGATTGGGGGTACCGGCAATTGCGCGAAGGAGTGGGGGAATACTGGAAAGCGAGTTGGGATCTTACCGCGGCGAAGAACCGGCTGAGATCTCACTTTCTGTTCAACGGCATTCCGAGTGTGGGGGAGGCAGTCTATGCGTCCCGATGCCGCGATAGAAGTCGGTTGAGGGACGTCCCTGGCTTTTGCCGGTTTTTTGCTGTACTTTTACACGCTAATAAAATATTCGCGATGTAAAAGGAGTTGGAATGGCAATTCGATGGATGATGGTGTTTGGAATCGGGTTACTCGCCGGGACTGTCTGCGCGCAGGACGCCTCTGTGCTCAAGACCCCGAAGGACAAGATCAGCTATGCCCTTGGCATGCGTTTTGGAAATCAATTGAAGACAACTGCGGTTGAGGTGGATCCGGAAATCTTCGTTCTAGGGTTGAAAGCGATGCTCGCCGGGGGCAAGACGCTCCTGACCGAGGATGAAGCCCAGACCCTGATCACCAACCTGCAAAACGAAGTAGTAAAGAAGCAGGCCGAAAACGCGAAGATCCAGGGTGATAAAAACAAGAAGGACGGAGAGGAATTTCTGGCGGCCAACAAAACCAAAGAAGGGGTTGTCACCCTGGAGAGCGGTCTGCAATACAAGATTCTCAAGGCCGGAGACGGCAAGAAGCCGACAGCCGATGATACCGTCATCTGCCACTACCGCGGAACGCTTGTTGATGGAACAGAGTTCGACAGCTCGCTCAAACGCAACCAGCCCGCAACCTTCCCGGTAAAAGGAGTTATCAAAGGCTGGACTGAAGCCCTGCAGCTCATGCCTGTCGGATCCAAGTGGCAGCTCTTTGTCCCTTATAACCTGGCATATGGCGAGAATGGGCTACCCCCGTTAATCGGGCCCAGCATGCTGCTCATTTTCGAGGTCGAGCTGATCTCGATCCAAAACAAATAGAGCGTCCCAACCGCGAAACTGGTGAAAATGGGAAAAGGCTGCGAGCTTAATCGCTAGAAGGAGGGGGCAAATTGAAAGAGATAGTACCGGAGTACACTCCGGGCCAGGAGGTCCTGGCGCTCGCGAAAGTAGATCGAAACGATCGTTTTGTAGCCTTTCAGCAGGCGCTCGTCGTCCTCCAGCATGACAAGCTCGCATGTCTCGGCAAGTTGCTGCTGCGGCGGCGGATTCGGGCATGTCTGCTGCGTTGCGCACCGTTGGGCTCCTCGACGTGCTCTCAAGCACGCCTGCGGGGCCCACGGTCGCGCGCCTTGTATCCATGCCCTCCTTCGCCGCCTCGCTACGAAAGCTGATGAGGAATGCGGGCTAAGTGTGCAAGGAAAATCTCCACCAGGCCAGTGCCGGGCAAGTCTAATCCCTGTCCCTCGAATCGATACTGGTTTGGCGCCTTTTTTCACTCGAACTCCAGGTTTCCATGAGCCGCAGAGTTGACGAGAAGCTCAGAGATCCCAATACCGCTGGCACAGATTCCGCCATGATGAAATTTGTCCGCTTGTGCCTGTATGGGGTTTTGCTCACGCCACTCCTGGTCAACACTTCATTTTCCGTCTCGTTCAATACTCCCAAGGTCCTGGCCTTCCAGATTCTGGTGGAACTGGCCCTGGTTGTCGCTTGCTCTGTGGAGTGGTTCTCGAGATCCCGTGGGCAAGCCCGCAAAACTTTTGCGGGCCTCGCTTCATTTTCTCCGTTCGCCTTTGCTTTAGGCGTTTTCCTTGCCTATTCCTTCATTGCGGCGGCTTTCGCAGTGGACTTCCGGCGCAGTCTCTGGGGCCTCGAGGACAGGCAGGACGGGCTTGTTCTTCTACTCCACTTCTACGGTTTTTTCTTGGTTGCAGTCTGGTTTGCACAACAGTGCGAAGTACGCGGATCCGCAAAACAAGAGACTCAAAAAGGGAAGGGAGCCGGGCAATCCGGGTTACGGTTTATCGGCCGCTACCTCAACTTCTCCTTTTGGGTCAGTTCCGTGGCAGCTCTGAGTGCACTGTATTATTGGACGGTCGCCGTGTACGATCCTACGGGATGGCTTGGCTCGGCGCTAATGAAACAGGCAGGCACGAGGAGCGGTGGCCTCATGGGAAATCCGGAGTACCTTGGGCCGTACTTGCTGTTCCACATTTTCTATGGTCTGCATTATTTCCAATCCGAGTTGCGCCGCCTGCAATCGGCCCGATCCTCAGACAAACGTAAAAGTGAGGCTTCCCTCAGTAGGGGAAGAGCCAGCCTTGCTTTCATCGTGATGGTTGAACTGATCTTGTTTCTGGCCGTTTTAGTGGGACAAACGCGCGGAATCATAATAGGCATGGCACTCGGCTTGATGGTGGCAGGCTTAGGCTGGGTGAGCAGGCAAAGCAGCCGCATTCGTATCCTGTCAGTGGCATCGTTTCTCGCCCTTATGCTGCTGGGTGGCTTTCTTTTCTGGCGGCTTCGTGACTCGAAGACGGCGATGAAGATTCCTCTTTTCCGGGTTTTTGTCGAGGTTACCAATCCGGAATCGGCAACCCGACGGTTGCGCCTGCTGCTGTGGCAGAGCACGCTGGCAGGCTTTAAGGATCGTCCGGCCTTGGGGTGGGGACATGATAATGCCTTTTATGCGCTCAACCAACACTACAATCCTGAGTTGGTTCGGTTCGCATGGGCAGACATTTATAAGGGCACATGGAACGACAAATCTCACAATGCATTTCTTGATCTTCTTGTCGAGAAGGGTGCCATGGGAGCCCTCCTTTTTTTGGTCGTGCCAGCTGTCCTTGGCTCTGGCCTCTGGCGCCTGCGCCATCACGAGGCGGCCTGGTGGTTAGCTGCCGGGTTTGCGGCTTATGTGGTGGCGGTGGCAGTTTCCTTTGACTCATTTGGCTCTCTGATGGGGCTGTATCTGTTTTTTGCGTGGTTCGAGCTGGAATCCCATCGGGATCTTCGTTCTACCTGGACGTCCGGGTGGCGAGCCTCTGGAACTGCCGGGCGCAAAGTCTATTCATCGAGATGGATAAGGGCAACAAGTCCCATCATAGTCGTTTTCTGTTTATGCGGACTCTATCTGAATGTCCAGATCGGCTTGGCGAGCACCGGATGCCAGGAAGCTCAGGCTGTGATCAGTGTCCAACCCAGGGCGGGATTGGCTTTATATAAAGCTGCCTTGCAGCATTTTTACCCCTACGAGGATAAGCAAAAACTGCAGTGCGCCGCGCTCCTCATCCAATCAGTCGTCCAAGGCCCCCGAGGGCCCGATGACCAGATAAGGATCGATTCGGCTTTACGCCTGGGCAGGGAGGCTGTGAGTGCGCACCCGCATGATGCCTACCTGTGCCTGTGGTTTGCCGTGCTCCAGACCAATCTTGGAATCAACGTGGACAAGAAATACCTCGATGGCGGCGCGGCCCTTGGCGAGAGGGCGTTGGCGCTGAGCCCGTTACGCCAGGAAGTGATGGTGCATCTGGGCCGGACTTATGTGCTGCGGAGCGAGTTTCACCGCGCCGTCGAAGTGCATCGAAAGATGGTCGAGGCCTACCCCCCTTACCCTCTGGCACATTGGTATTATGGATTGTCACTGATCAAGGACGACCAACTGGAACGTGCCAAAATGGAAATTCGAACGGCATTGGACCTCGGCTACCACCCTCAGAATAGCGACGAGTCCCAAATCGTGAAGAAGTTGCTCGGAACTTAAGGCGGCATTGGTGGATTCAAGGAACTTCCACGGGCTCTTGAGCAAACCGCAGAAAATCGTGCCGGAAAATGCCCCGAGCAAGGAGATCCTCTCCCTCGGCGAGATCGGCCGATATGATAAGATCGTTTCCTACAATCGGGCCAGGGCCGGCCTTACGTTTGGAATAAAGACAGCAGCTTGGAAAACAGCATTGTCGGGCTGAGCGTGCACTGGATAGGTGTTCTGCCGGCAGGATATTCCAGCAGAATCCGCGACCATGGGTATTTTTTCGCGTCCTGATGAATTGTATTTGTGGAGCCTCTATGTTTCCAGCGGCCAAACCGTCACGGTCCAATGATTCAACTCGAAAGATCGAGAGCAGGACCCGAGCGAAGACCGTAGCCTTGCAGGCGCTGCTCGTCTGCATGACCCTGGCAGCCTATCTTCCGGCGATGAGAGCCGGATTCATCTGGGACGACGATGCCTATGTGACGGAAAACCAGACGCTTCGATGGATACGAGGGTCGGCGTCGGCAGCACTCCTTGTCGCGCTGGGAACCGT
>JBEKYG010000130.1:0-9466 GCA_049511215.1 Acidobacteriota bacterium
TTATGCCACAGGATTCGGTCCGGGAATCCGGCGTCACCGAGATTCTTCCAGCAGACGTCGTGGAATGCCTTGGACCGGTTGTTGGTTCCCATACCATCAATCTGAACCACGATGAAACCTAATTCGGCGAGCGCTTGCATGGCATCGTATGGATTGAACGTTTTGGGGACGAAGGAATCCTGTGGGCCCGCGTAAATATTTTCAATGACCGGATACTTTTTGGATGGATCCATGGTGCGCGGCCGGCAGATGATGCCCCAAATGTCCGTTTTGCCGTCTCTCCCCTTGGCGACGAACACCTCAGGTCCCACCCATCCGGACTTAATCAGATCTTGCATGTCCGCGCGCTCGACTTCCATGAGCAACTTCTGGTCGGAAGTGCGGTGTAATTCCATCACTGGAGGCATGTCGACGCGCGAGTAGGTATCAACATAATAAGCATTGTCTGCGGAGAAACTGCTCGATGCGGCAACACCTTCATTCGGTCCGCCTCTGCCTGCGCCGGCACCTCGTCCCATCGAGGGGTAAAAAATGGAGTGGTTGCCATCCCCCTGCGTGAGCGCTACCAGTCCCGTGCCGTCAAAGTTGATCCGATAGTAATGAATAAGGTAGGGATCCTTGCCGATATACATGCCGCTGGCCCGGAACCAGATTTGCCGGGCCGCTTCATCGACCTTATCCACGCCTCTCACCACCCACTGCCCTTTGGTGATCTGATTTTTCACCGCGCCGGTTGTGCCGTCATAGAGGTAGAGGTGGTTCCAGCCGTCCCGTTCCGACATCCAGATGATTTCCTTGCCTTCGTTGACATCATAGCGATACTTCTTGATCGAGTAGCAGAAAAACGTCTGCATTTCCTCGTTGATCAGTGCCCGGGGCTTGCCTGTTTCGGCATCCACCTCGATAACCCGGTACGCCTGATGACCCCGCTGGTTATATTCAAAGGTAAAGGCCCGGCTGTCCCTCCACCATTTGATCTGCTCATTGGCGTACGGCGTGGCAAAGAGCCGGTTGTCGATGTTGATCTGCTTCTTGGTCTCTACCTGGAAAAGCACCGGCATATTGACGTCGATGACATCGCCGGGCTTGTTGTACACAATAGACGAATACTTCGGTTGGATCTGGTCCTCGGGGGAGGATTGAATATAGTGAACCTCCCTTTTATAGCCTGATTGGGTACGAAATGCGGCCAGTTTGGCCGAATCGGGGGACCACTGCATGTTCCAGGCATAATAGTCTGCTTCGGTACCGTCCCAGCTCAACTGAAATTCTCTCTTGGTATCGCGATTGCGCACCCAGATATTGAAACCTCTGATGAAAGTTTCGTACTTCCCATCCGGTGATACCCTTGGTTGCGGCTCGACTTGCGGTCCCCCGCGACCACCCGCGGCCGGCTGTCCACCCCTGCCGGTGTTCACTCGCGACGGTGCCACAGCGACCCCTACGCAAACGTCAGAGGAAAGGCCACAGCGCCACACGGCATCGGCAGTTTGGAATTCGATCGAGGCGCCGTTCTCAACAAAGGTGAGGGCGCTGAACGGCAACGTGATTCCCGCGTGTTTTTGCCCCGAGGCTGTTGAAAGTGCGGCTGCGAGCCTTTCGTGATCGAAGGCAGGCTGTTTGGTGAGGGTGTCGGCATCCACCGTCATGAACACATTTCCGCCCTTGACCGATTTCCGGTACCAAAAGCGGTGGCTCTTCTCAATCCAGGTGGCGCGCTCGGGGCTGTCGTAAACCAGGCCCTGTGTGTGGTCACGCAAGGTACGGGCGCGTTCATAATCCGCAAGCGTCCCTTGTGAGAGGAGCACTGCAGGCGCACTCAGCAGGGCAAGGATGACGCCGAATCTCGCGAAATAATCCCTGATATTCATTGTTTGTGCTGCCTCCATCAGAGGATTAAAGTCTGAATCCTCAGGTTGGAAGTCGGAGCCTAAATGCTTTCCTGGGAGGTGCGGGCGATGATTTCCTCCTGGTGATAAATATCCAGGTCGACGAAGTAATCGCTGTAGCCTGCTACGCGCACCAGCAGATCGCGGTAGTTGTCCGGATGCCTCTGCGCATCGCGCAACGTTTCGGCATCCACGACATTGAATTGGATATGGTGCCCGTCAAGCCGGAAGTAAGTGCGAATGAGCGCAGCCATCTTGTTTAATCCGTCCTGTCCGGCAAGCACACTGGGCAGGAATTTCTGATTCAGCAGCGTTCCACCTGACTTGAACTGATCCATCTTGCTCAAGGACCGGATCACGGCGGTGGGCCCGCGCCGATCGGCGCCGTGCGAAGGCGAGGTGCCATCCGATTCCGGCAAGCCGGCGAACCTGCCGTTTGCGGACGCGCCCAGCTTCTTCCCGAAGTAGATGTGGCAGGTGGTCGACAGCATATCGAGATGGTATGTGGTCCCCTTGGTATTGGGTTTGCCGTCGATCGCGTCATACAAAGAAGCGTAAACCCTCTGCATGATGGAATCGGCATAATCATCGTCATTGCCGAAGGCCGGCGACTTGTTTACGAGCGTCAGACGCAGCAATTCCGCATCCTTGAAGTTGTCGCGCAGGGCCGTCAGCAGCCGGTCCATCTCGATGGTCTTGTCCTCAAATACGTGCCTCTTGATCGCGGACATGCTGTCGGTAACGGTGCCGATGCCCACGCACTGGATGAAATTCGTGTTGTAGCGCGGCCCGCCGTTGTAATAGTCCTTCCCCCTCTGAATGCAGTCGTGTATGACCACCGACAGGAAGGTGGCCGGCGCGTTGGTGGCGAACATCCGTTCAATGTAATTGTTGATGCGGATCTTCAGTCCCACGATGTAGGCGAGTTGCTCCGCGAAGGCATCGTAGAGCTCGTCGAAACTCCTGAATTCTCTCGGATCGCCCGTCCTCGCGCCGATCTGCTTGCCGGTGAGCGGATCCGTGCCGTTGTTAAGCGCCAGTTCGAAAATCTTTGGAGTGTTCAGATAGCCGGTGAGCACATACGCTTCCTTGCCGAAGCACCCGGTCTCGATGCAGCCGCTGCAGCCGCCTTCGCGGGCATCCTCAACCGACTTGCCCATTCTGACCTGCTCGGTAACGACTTCGTCCGCATTGAACACGGAAGGGTACCCATAGCCGTTGCGGATCACCCTGCAGGCTGCTTTTAACAAATGATCCGGGGTCTTGCGGCTCAGCTGGATATTGGCTTGAGGCTGTAACAGGTGCAGCTCGTCGATGACTTCAAGGATGAGGTAGGAAACTTCAGTGACTGCGTCGCTTCCGTCCCGTCTCAGCCCGCCGAGATTGATATTGGTAAAGTCGTTATAGGTCCCGCTCTCGGCGGCGGTGACGCCGACCTTGGGTGGGGCCGGGTGGTTGTTGAACTTGACCCACAGGCAGGAAATCAGCTCCTTTGCCTGGTCCCTGGTCAGGGTGCCATCCTGCTCCCCCTTCTGGTAAAAGGGCCACAGGTGCTGATCCAGATGCCCCGGATTCATGGCATCCCAACCGTTCAGTTCAGTGATCGTGCCCAGGTGAACGAACCAGTACATCTGGAGGGCCTCCCACAAATCGCGCGGCGCATGCGCAGGCACCCAGCGGCAGACATCGGCGATCTTGAGCAGTTCCTTTTTCCTTGCCTCGTCCGTTTCCTCTAGCGCCATCTTCTCAGCCAGATCCGCGTGTCTTTCCGCGAAGATGATCGCGGCGTCGCAGGAGTAGTCCATTCCTTTCAACTCTTCCGCTTTGTCCGCAGCCTCGGGGTCATTCAGATAGTCCAGCGCTGCCAGGCTCTCGGCGATTTCGCGCTTAAAATCGAGCATCCCCTTTTGGTAAATCGTCCCGTCGAGAGTCGTGTGCCCGGGAGCGCGTTGCTCCATAAACTCGGTGAACATACCCGCTTCGTAACAATCTTTCCATTCCCGGGGGATGTTTCCGAACACCTTCGCGCGCATGCAGCGGCTCTGCCAGTACGGAATTACCTTCCTCCGGTAGACCTGGATCGTCTCGGGGGAAACCGCGAATGAAGTCATTTTCCGCGAATTGAGAATCTCGAGATCTTCGACAGAATGGCAATTCAGTTCCGGATAAGTCGACGCCGCCTTCGGCAACGGACCCCGCTCGCCCACGATCAGCTCGCCCGGACCAATGTAGACGGTCTTTTTCTCGCACTGATGCCTGAAATGCAGACCTCTCATTACGGGAATCGAGTATTTTCCCTCGTTCTCGATGTAGAAATCAGTCAGGATTTCAGCTCGTTCGTGCGAGATGGACGGCTTGGCTTCATGGCTCGACTGTCTGAGCTTGCGGATACGTTCGTTCATGTTCATTGCCTCCAATGGTCACACACAAACCGTAGCTACTTAGCGTCTCAGCGATGTTCTGGAGATGAGCAGGATCAGAAGCCGGCAGTTGGCCCATGCGGTAAGTATAGCCGAACCGCTTGTACTTGCTGCCGGCAACATCGTGATACGGCAATAAATCGATGTAACAGACTCTATGCAGCCTCTGCAAAAAGGCTCCGGTATCTTCTACGTTCTTGCGGTCATCATTAACACCCGGGATCAGAGGAAACCGGATCCGGATGCCGGCATCCCGGCACGACAGGGCCCTGAGATTGTCGAGAATCAGTTTGTTGCTCACGCCGGTGTACCGCTTGTGGACTACAGGATCCATGTGCTTCAGATCGTACAAGAAGAGGTCCGTCCGCCTTGCGACTTCCAGCAACACGCTTTTATGAGCATATCCGGAGGTGTCGACCACCCTGTGGATATCCAATTGTCCACAAGCCTCGAGCAGTTCCATGAGGAACGCTGGCTGCATCAAAGGCTCTCCGCCCGATAAGGTGACCCCACCGCCCGATTCATCGTAAAAAGGCACGTCCTTCTTTATCTCCGCCATGACCTCCGAAACCGTCATGGTTCGCCCCACAACCTCCAGGGCTTCCCCTGGACAGGTCTTGGCGCACTCAAAACACAATTGGCACAAGGCCGGGTCCGTGGCAACCTCGTCACCCAACATGGAAATGGCATCGTTCGGGCACCTCTCGATGCAGGTGCCGCACCGAATGCATCGGTTTAATCGCAGCGCAATCTCCGGCTCCAGAGACATGCTTTCCGGGTTATGACACCACCAGCAGCCCAACGGGCATCCCTTTAGGAAAACAGTGGTTCGGATCCCCGGGCCGTCATGGATCGCGTATCGACTGATGTTGAAAACAGTCCCAGTAGTCAAGCGATTCCTCTCTTGTGTGATTGAGTGAAGGACCACCCACCATATGTTTAGCACAACAAACGCCTGCGATAAACCCCTTGGAATCAGACTTCAGACCTCAGACTTCAGACCTCAGACCGAAAGCAGTTGGTCTGATGTCTGAGGTCTGATGTCTGAGGTCTGGTGTCTGAGGTCTAAGATCGAGGACTTCGACTTCGTAGACCAGCGTTGTGTTGGGTGAGATGTGGAAGCGCTTCTGGCCGGGAATCTCCTTATCGTAATAGCCGCCGGTACCGTAAGCCTGGTTTGCGGGAATAATCAAGATCCGCTTTTCCCCCTTCTTCATCTGCGCGATCGCGGCATCGAAGCCGCGATTGACCAGAGCCTTGCCGACCTCGAATTCGAACGGCGCGGGTTTGTCCCCGAAAGACGGCTTGCCGCCGTCGGCCGTGCTCACAAAACTCTGGCCTTTCAGATATCTCCCCGAGTAGGCGACCTTCAACCTGATCCCGGCGGCCGGCGTATCCCCTGCGCCTTCGCGAAGGACGACATACTTGACACCATTAGCCATGCTCACCGCCTTCGGCCAAGTGCGCCGGATAGTCTGCTCCTCCTCGGCCTTTTTCCTGGCATCGGCTTGCTGGACGCGCAACTTGGCCGCGTCGACCATTTTTTGAAAGGACTCGGTCGTCGGCCGGAATCCATTGGCCTCAGCCCCGACACGGACGATCTTGACCGACTGCACTTCATCGCCCTGGACGATGGCGAAGACTACATCCATACCCTGGACGACATGTCCGAACACCGTGTAGTCACCGTTGAGGTAGGACCGGTCACCCAGCATGATGCACCATTGGCTACCATTGGTGTGGGGTCCGGAGTTGGCCATGTTCAGCATGCCCGCGTGGTTGTGGTTGAGCTCCGGGAGGCGGATCTCGTTCGGAAACTGATACCCCGGGCCCTGCGTTTTTCCGTTCGCCGGAATGCCGGTCTGAATTACGTGGCCTGCCACGACGCGATGAAATTTGGTGCCGTTGAAATACGGCGTTCCTTCGGCAAGCGCGGTATTCTTGATGGTGCCTTCTGCCAAGCCGGCAAAATTGGCGGCCGTCATCGGTGTCTTCTTGAACTCGAGCTGAAGCACGATCATCCCTTTATTCGTGGTCACTTCAGCATACAAACCATCCGGGTATTTCTTGTTCTCAACCTGAGCGAAAAGCGCAAACGGAACCGCTATCACCACTGCCAGAAAACGCAACCAAGCCTTCAAAATAGCCATCAGCCCGCTCCCGGAAAAAGTCGTTAAGGTTCTGAAAACCTAAAAGCAGCCATGAATCAAGGATTCAGACAGCGCAAGAAAAAACGCCGACGTGTAACATAACACGAATGGGATCCAGGCCGCCGCTGCGAAGGGGGCAACCGCGCATGATTTGCACTTTTCCCCCATTCCTGCCCGTTGGAATTTCTGCTTCCCAATTCCTGTTATTCGTGTTATTCGTGGCTGCTTTTTGTTGCTTGCGTTGAGGTTTTCCCCTTCACGTTACTTACCATCGTCGCGGATCAGCCCGACTGCCATTTCGCTGCGTCCGCGGTTGACCCAGGAGTAAAATGGTATCAGCATCGATGGCGGGATCCATCCTATGACTGACCCTAAGGTGACCGTCTGCATTCCGTCGCACAATCATGCCAAATTTATCCCGGAGGCCATCGAATCCATTCTGAGCCAGAACTTTACTAATTTCGAGTTGCTGATTATTGATGACCACTCCGATGACGACACACGCGATCTGGTCGGACACTATGCAAACCGGGATAAGAGAATTCATTTCAAGATCAACCCAATCAATATCGGAATGGTCCCTAACTGGAACCTTTGTCTTGCGGAAGCAAAAGGTGAATTCATCAAACCGGTTTTCAGCGACGACCTTCTCTCTTCCCAGGATGCGCTGCAAATGATGGTTGCGCAACTCGATGCCGACCCCAACATTTCCCTGCTGGGATCGGCCCGGAATCTGATTGATTCCAATTCGCGCATCATCCAGGTGTTAGCGCCCCTCGAAGGCATTGGCGTGCAACCGGGAGAAACGGTTATCAATCGTTGCCTGTATGAACAGAAAAACCTCATAGGAGAGCCCACAGCCGTGTTGTTCAGAAGGATGGACGCGCAACGAGGGTTCTTGCCATACTACAAGCAGATTGTCGACCTGGAAATGTGGTTTCACCTCTTGGAGAAAGGGAAATATGCCTTCATAAACCAGCCGCTTTGCTCATTTCGGATCCACCCTGCTCAACAGACAGAAAAAAATGCCAACAGCTTGACTGCCCTCGAAGACCTCTTCCATCTTTTTGACGAATATATGACTAAACCCTATGTAACCCTCAGCGCCCTTCACAAGAGTTATATAAGGTTTGATAATGTTTACAAAATCTCAAAAATGCGCAAGGCCGGGCTCATTTCTAAAGAACAGGCCATCAACACAATCGAAGCTGAATACGGCTATACTCAATTCCGTTTAACGTACCCTCTCTATAAACTCTACAAACCTCTGTTGAGGTTACGACGCAAACTCAAACAGAGGCGTTGATCTTATAAGTCTAAGGGATAGCAGGGGTGTCGGTTAGATGAACTTTGAAGAAGAGCATGACAAAGAAAAGGCAATGCCCCGCATGATCCGTTCCCGCCGTGTGGACCGTTGTTACCTATGCGGCTCCACGGGAGATATGCTCTACCATGGGCTCAGGGATTGCCTGTTTGACGCCCCCGGGGAATGGGACGTAAGGCAGTGTACCGCCTTACAGTGCGGTTTATTATGGCTTGATCCGATGCCGCTTGAAGAGGATGTCCTTCTGGCATATCAGAAATATTATACACACGACAGTGCACAGGCAGACGGGCGCGTTTCTTTCAGGAGGCGCATCTCAGGTCTGCTCGACAGATACTATCTGTCCAGGAAGTACGGGTACGATGCGGATGGCCACTTGTGGATGAAATGGGCCGGCGCATACCGTTCATTCCAACCGCTGAGGAGTGCCCGGCTGGATTTTAGTGTCATGTACCTGCCTTCGAATGCCGGAGCCCGGCTTCTCGAGGTTGGGTGCGGCGGCGGTGAAACTCTTAGAACCCTTCTGGATCATGGCTGGCTGGCGGAAGGAGTGGATTTCGATCCCGTGGCCGTGGCAGTTGCAGGACGAAGGGGTTTGCAGGTGCGCCAGGGGACGTTGGAGGAGCAACACTATCCCGACGCGAGTTTTGATGCCATCACCATGAGCCATCTCGTCGAGCACGTTCACGACCCCGTAAAACTCCTCGCCGAATGCGGGAGAATCCTCAAACCCGGGGGAAGTATCGTTGTGGTGACGCCAAACGTCTCTTCCCTAGGGCATCGCTTTTATCGATCGGCATGGCGCTCGTTGGACCTTCCCAGGCATCTCCATCTGTTCACGCCGCGGGCGCTCCGTGCACTGGCCCAAAGTGCCGGCTTTGGGAAGAGCAGGATGTTCACCACGGTGAGAGAGTCGAACAATGTGTTCCTGGGCAGCAGGAACATCGAACGCACGGGAAGGTATATCTGGGGCAGCGCCCAGCCTCGGCTGTTAAAAAAAACGGCGAAAATCATGGCCCTGATGGAGCGGGTCTGTATCGCCTTCAGTGGCTTTGTCGGGGAGGAACTCGTTCTCATCGCAGAGAGGTAATCCGACGTCAGAATCTCCGCCGGCTAGGAAGCAAGACGCCCCTTTCTTTTCCGGTCGAGTGGGCGAAGGCACCTCCGAGTTGCGGCCAATGCCTATCCACGCTTTCATCTTGCGCCCCCCAAAATAATGTCCTATAAGACTCGACTAGCCCACAAAGCTGAGGCGGTGAGAGTCATTACGGGCGCAATTCTCGATAACCTTTATGATTCGCATGGTCAGAGGTTCTAATTTCATTCGCCAGGTGATGCAACAGGAGGATATAAGGCATGACGATGTTGAAAGCGATCGCAGGTCTCACGACGGTTTCGGCGCTGCTGGTTGCTGGAGCGATCCGGGTTGTAGCGCAGGATGCGGCCAATCTGCGGAAGGCCGACCCGCCGGCAAACGGTGTCTGGGTCGACAGCCTCGATCTGAGTAAAGCTTCAGTCCGCCGTCCGCGCGCCGGGCGCGGGCAGCCCGCACCAAATGCACAGCCAGGCCAGACGCCGCCGGCGCTGACATTCTCGCTCGGCGGCGTCGTGTATCCGCACGCCGTGCCGTTGATGTCGGATGCGGATCTGGCTCTCGATCTCAAGGGTAAGGCAGTTCTTTTC
>JBEKYG010000131.1:0-9453 GCA_049511215.1 Acidobacteriota bacterium
AGCCAGAAAAAGGCCGCCTCCCACCCAGGCCGTCGCGATCCAGAAGATAGCGAGTTGAAGGTGCCAGGTGCGTGCCAGGGTGTAGGGCAGCACGCGGGCTATGTCGAACCCGTAAAAGGCTCCTGGCTCCACACGGTAGTGGGCGAGCACACCTCCCAGGAATGCTTGCGCCAGGAACAAGAGCGCCACGATACTGAAGAACGCCCCCGTAGCCCACTGACTGAGCGTGAGCTTCAGAGCGGGGGGAGCAGAGTGCGTGATATGTGTGCCGCCGCCTTCACCCTTCCAACCCAGGTAGTCGAACTTGCCGACGACAAAGAGGATCAAACCGAGCCCTGACAGGAGGGTGATGAGACTCAACGCGCTCCAGACATAGGTTTCGGTTGAAGGACGGTTTCCCGCGATGGGCTCGTAGGGCCAGTTGTTGGTATACGAATAATCCTTCCCAGGGCGATTCGCCGTTGTGGCCCAGGCTGCCCAGGCGAAGTAAGTGGTCAGAGCTTTGATCTCCGCGGGGTTCTGAATATAGTTGTCTGGCAGCCCGGGAGCGGCGTCCTTCCTGCTGAAGTACTCGCTCCATTCGGAGAGCTGGGTGCGGTAGGCATCCACCTCGCCTGGCGAGAGCCGGAGCGTTCGCGAGGCCGCATCGTACCGGTTCTCTTTGAGCACCGTTGCCGTCCGCGCAGATGCGACGCTCTGCCCGTCCGGCGAGAGCTGCGCAAACGGCTTGCCGTACTTCTCGATCGCTATCCCGTCCCGGGTCACCTCGCTAAGTCTGTGCAGATACTCCGCGCTGTAATCAGGACCCAGATAAGCCCCGTGGCCCCACAGGCTCCCGTGCTCCATAAGACCATACTTAAGGAAGACCTCCTGGCCTCTTTGAATGTCAGCTCCTGTAAAAACCAAGGTTCCCGTTACATCTGTAACCCTCCCGGGGATGGGTGGAGCGTTTGTATAGGTCAGGACCGTAACCAAGGACAGAACCGAGAAACCAGCAATCATCACCAGGATCGCCGCGTGTTTCCACCACGGAGAGAGACTCGAAATCTCTGTAGAAGTGTCGATCATGATATGCCCCTTCAATATCTATCAGGATTTCCAGCGTTCCCTGAATGAAAGCCTGGCGGCAAAAGTTGATAGCGTGCCATGGCGGCCGGTGGCCCGGGCCACGCGCGGCCATGGCAGCATGAGCTTTAGGCTTCTTGAGGGCTTCGCTTATCTTTTCCGAGAAACTCCAGCAGTTCACTGTTAACCTGCTCTGCGTGTGTCCAAGTTAGGCAGTGCGGCCCATCCTTTACCACCAACAGGCGGGCTCCCTTGATAAGCTTGGCGGTCCGAAGCCCCGAGGCAGTGATCGGCAGAGTCCGGTCCGCATCGCCGTGAATAACCAGCGTGGGCACATCGATGCGTGTCAGGTCGTTGCGGAAGTCCTCATGCCATGTTGGCACGCAAGCGAGACTGGCTATAGCAGAGGAGCCGGCGGCACCCTCCGATCGTGCCGAATGTCGGAAGTATGTGAAAATCATAATCTTTTCGGCTCGTCCAGGAGTAATATTGCTCGTACGGATCCATTATGGGTCTCGGGATCATTCGCGGCAAGTTAACATTTCTTCTCAGAAGTTAGGGAGAAGTTGTGGCTGGCTCTGGATTCCAAAGGGCCGCTTATTTCACCTAGAAGCTGGTGGGCCACTCAATTAAGATACGTCCTCTCAGGAAGGTCGGCGCAAGACCGCGCTAACTGCTGATCGGCGCGGCGAACGGGATCGCGGTGGCGGGTTGCTGGGCCCCCACGTGCTGGGCGACGCAGAGCGCGGCTGCCTTGGCTTCAAGCAACTCCGGCGGCGCAGGCGGCCCGGCATCCAACCTCCGTTGTTGGGGATATACAGGGAGAATTCACTGGTGCCCCATGGAACGTGAACGCTTCAGCCCCCTCGGCCTCATCGGTCGAATCGTGCTCCCCTTCGTTCTGGTCTACGGGACCTGGAACCCGTCGGGCCAGTCGTTCTATCACTGGGCCATCGCGCCCTTTTTCTCGGGCACGCCGGCGATCGGACCCGTGAAGGTCCTGGTGGCTCTACTCCTGCTCGCGGGCTGGTTTGTAGTGATCCAGGCGACGAGGCGGTCGCTCGGACTCGGCGGCGCGATCCTGATCGCGGGCATATTCGGCGCTCTCGTCTGGCTGCTCATCGCCAAGGGGGGCGTTTACCAACCGCACAGCGCGACGGCCTTTTCGCACCTGGGACTTGTGGCGCTCAGTCTGCTCCTCGCCATCGGGATGAGTTGGGCCATCGTGCGCCGGAAGCTCACCGGTCAGGTCGAGGTGGATACCAAGCAGCGCTAGTATTACTCTGTTATGTAGAGTCGAATATTACTCGATCAAATTTCGTTCCGCAGCAAGTGCCGTATCCGCTCCAGGTGTGAGCCGGATTCACGGTGCGACCAGATCTAAACACTTGCATTGCAGCAAGATCAGGTCGGGTTCGAAAATTGCCTCATGGTCCGGAAAAGGCAGAACTTTTTCGGCCGCCCATGCGTTTGGTCTCTGTGCATACTGTCCCGTCGCTGGTGACCCTATATGCCAAAGAAACAGGTTTCGCCACCTCCCATCCAAAGGAGCTGTCTATGATAACGCGGGTGATTTGCTCCGTGCTGTTACTGCTACCGTTCAGACAGACCCACGCCGATGCGGGACAAAGAGAATTCTCCTCCGGCTATGCGGGAATTCTGCCGATGGACGCGAAGAACCTGGCGCGCACATACTTCAGCGAGCCTGCGGTCCGACGTTTGATTTTCGATTTGGAGAAAGGCCCGCTCCAGCTGGAGCGGGCCGCGGAAGTGCTGAAGGGAACGCACTTCACGGTGGATGATCTGTTGCGGGTCAAGCTGGTCTCCGAGCGGGACGGGCGCCTTTTCATTGGCTTCAATTATTTCAACGCCGACGACATCAAGGCCATCGATCGGGTAGCGGCGCTCTATGTACCTTCACTTGTCCACGCGTACCTGGACCAGCAGCAGGCTTTTGAGCGGATCTTTAAGACTTATTCGGCAGGCACGGTTTCGTCGAAGAAGCTGGCCTTCGTTTTGATTGCCGGATTTTCGCTCAACTGGGACGGGCTCAGAACGACCCAGGAACTGGGCTACCGCAAGCCCTTGCTGGTTCAGGGCGAGGGCTGGCGTTACAGTTTCTGGGCTGAGGAAGATGTCACCGATCGCTCCACAAAAGAATTCTATTGGGGTAGCTCGACGTTTCCCGCCGGGAAATATAATTTCTCAAACAAGCCGGCAGATTTCGCCTTCTCTTCGTTCGGTGATCCGTTCAGCGATCCGCGCATGAATTTTCCTGACCTGCTCTATACATCGGCCGCAGACATGGCGCCTGCGGTGCGTGATGTCGCGCAAAAAATCGGCCTGGTCCACGAGACGGCCTTCGGTGCCGATTTCCAGAACGTGCTCGGATTCGAGCGCGCCCGTGATTTGGCGGCGCTTCTGTTTGCACTGCGAGCGAGCCCTGAAGCGGAGGCTCGGCTTGCTAGGAGCATCCGTGAGCCTGAAAAAATCGGTGCTTATCTGTCGTTGCTCAAGCAAATCCAGTACGTCGAACGCGGCAAGGACGAGCGGTATCGCTTGCTTTTTCCTGTCCTCGATCGGATGGACAAGAAGCTGGTTGATCAGAGCCTCGCCCTGAGTCGGCAGATTTTCTCGGAATGGCTCAAAACCAACTATGGCAAGATGAGAGAAGATCTCGGCGCCTTGACGGCCATGAAGCAGGGCGTACCTTTTGAGTCGCTGTTTACGCAGATCTGGCACGAATGGTTCGGACTGACTACGCGGCAACTCGTGCGTGCCGGATTCATGTTTGATCCTTACAGCAAGGATGCAACCTACAAGGGATCGTTCCCGGCGCTATGGCGGCTTTCTCTGTACGATATCAATCAGTTTGATTGAGTCTGGCCAAACGCTGTGCGCCCGAGGGACTGTGTTGAATAGGAATCATCGGTCTCTGCTGTGAAGCTAAAACTGAAACTGTATGAGATCGAGAACGCAGCCGTCCCAGGTCACATCGACAGCACATGGGCTTTACTGATTGCCGATGACCCCCTTGACCGTACGGAATCTCAGCACTTGCTCAGAAGAAAAAGCGACATCCTTCTCGCCTGTGGCATAAGCTCCTGCCGTCCCTACTCCGGCGCCGGATACGGCACCGACTGCCGCGCCTTTGCCGCCACCCGCGATTGCACCTATGGCGGCTCCTACCGCGGCTCCACCAGCGATAAGGGTCGTGTTGTGCTTTTCATGGCTTCGGCCCTTAATAGAATGTGCATCGGTCTCGATGTAGTCCCAATTCCCGTCGGGACGCTTGATAGCATCTAACGTGATCCTCAAGAATCCCGGATTATGCAGTCTGCCCGATGCATGTGCCGACATCACACGGATACGCGCGTGCGTACTCTTGTCATACAGCGTGCTTCCATCCACCACCAGCGGCGCGGCGAGCTCAGCATCGGACTCCTCGCCAGCGTAGGCCGATCCGCTGCTGATTGTGCTTAAAAGGCGAACCGATATGACGGTGCCGCGCGGAATCCGAATCTCGGCCGGCGGATTCAAGGCAGGCGCGGCGGGCTCATTGGCCGTGGCGTCGTGACTGGCCGGATCCGCTTGCACTGGCTGCTCAACAGCGTGACTACATCCAGCGAAAATGAGAGCGCCCAAAGCGAAAACCGTGAACACCGAAATGGAAGCGGCGTGCCGGATCCGCCAGATACGGGCTATTTCGTTATCCTTGTTCTGAAGTTCTCGTAACATTTTCTTGCCCTCCTAAGACACCCGCAAAAACGCTGCAAGCGTCTTTAACAGGTCGAAGGAGATCTCCATGACTCCTCGCACTCCTTCGCCGCAAGGACCGTGCCAGCGGCGGCAAAGTTCCTAAGCCAAGCGAATCTCATATTTATGGAAATGCACCCTAAAGCGTGACCTGAAATAGAAGGTCTGTTCAGGGAATTTTTCCCTGGCGAGGTTTTGGGTGTTGTGGGTCACGCTGATCTCACCAGAGCCTCGGGTGCGCCATGGCGAGATCGATCGTGGTGCGCTGAGCCGGTGGACCGGCCAACTTTTCTGCGCAGGCTGAAGTACTGGACCGCAAATCGACGAAGTGGGAGGATCAAGTGCCCGGGCTAATCAATCCCAAAATCAAGCAGTCTCTTAAACCGAAGGTTGAGTAGCTGGCTCCACGCGTGCGTTGCTTTTTAATAACCGGCCGATAAAGCGGGCAACGTCTCGCTGATTGATCAGATTGTATTTTGCCAGACTGGCCGTGAGGCCGATTTTAATGGTAATAGCGTAAGACGGTAGAGAATGGAAGATGTCCTCATCGGTTTTATCGTCTCCCATGGCGATGATAAAATCGCTCTCGGTGCTGGAAATGAATTTTGCTGCGGCGAGACCTTTATCATATCCCGTACGCTTCACCTCAATCACCTTATTACCTTCCAGGACCTGAAGCTTGTTTTCAAGGGAGACCAAAGTCCGCAGTTCTTCGGTAAGCTCTTTGGCCCGCAAGGGCCCAATCTCCTCGGACGAGTTGCGGTAATGCCAAACCAGGGAGGAGAATTTCTCCTCGATGAAGGAACCATTGCACCGATCCAGGTAGCGTTGCAACACCGCAGAAATCCCCTCTTTCCAAGTCTGGTCCGGATCGATGGTACATTCCCATGTTCCACGCGGCGCTTTTTGAAAAGCGCCATGTTCGGCAATAAGGAAGGCATTGACCTGCCCGAGCCACTCTTCCATGAAATCCTTGATGCGTCCGCTGATGATGACCACGCTGTTTTTGGGATCTTCCACAAGGAGCTTCAGCTGGTGCATGGTTTGTGCTTCCGGAATAGCCAATTCCGGGATTCTCGAAAATGGAACGAGCGTTCCATCATAGTCTATAAAAATCACCCGCCGGGAGGCCTGCCGATATTTGGTGATGATCTCGGATTCGATGGGAATCGTGATCAGGTTCACTTTCCGCAATTCCTGTTCCTTCTTGATCGCAGCCACGCTCTGGATGATATCCGTGGCCCAGGAAAACACCGTATATCTTCTAATCCGTCTCTGCATGCGTGATACCAGGATTCCCCGGTCCCGCGCCGGCATGGTCAGCGCCCGGTTTAACGCGTCCGCCACTTCTCGCTTATCCGTCGGATTAATCAACAGTGATTCACAGAGCTCCGCGGATGCTCCAGCGGTTTCGCTGAGGATCAGCATTCCCTTTTCCGCGGTTTGACATGCGATATATTCCTTGGCGACCAGATTCATGCCATCGCGTATGGGCGTTATAAGGCCAACGTCGCTCAGGCTGTAGAGCGCAACCAACTCCGGGAACGAAAGGAACTTGTATTGGTAAAGGATCGGAAGCCAAGCTAACGTGCTGTACTTTCCGTTGATCCTCCCCACGGCGGCTTCGATTTCGTGCTTCATCTCCTGATAACTTGCGCTCGTGTCGCGTGACGGAACAATTACCATATTGAAGATGGTCTTCCCGATCCATTCCGGATACGCATCCAGAAAGTATTCGAACCCAGCCAGGCGGAGCAGGAAGCCTTTTGAATAATCCAAACGATCCACAGAAAAGATCAGTTTTTGGTTCTTGAGGAAACTGAGAATTTTCGTCTTCTCCGCCTCCACCTCGGGGGAACGAGCCGCTGCACTGCTGAATTCTTCATAATCGATGCCGATCGGATAGGCATCGACCCGAACAATGCGATCTTCCACGGCGACCGTATTCATAGTGATCTCGTAGCCCAAGAACCGGGAGACGGATCGCAAAAAGTATTGGCAGTAGTCGTATATGTGGAAGCCGATCAAATCGGATCCAAGAACCCCCCTGAGGATCGCCTCGCCCCAGGGCCGGGGCAGAATGCGGAAAAGCTCGAAGGTAGGGAACGGAATATGGAGAAAAAAGCCGATATTCGCGGAAGGGAGCTCATCCCGGAGCATGGACGGTAATAGAAAGAGGTGATAATCGTGAATCCAGATGAAATCGCCGGGCTGGGCAAGTGATTTTATTTTTTCCGCGAACAGTTTATTGGCGACCACGTAGCTTTTAAAGTAGCTTTCATCGAGAACGGCGAGGGAGGGGAAATAATGAAACAGGGGCCAGAGGAGATCATTGCAAAAACCGCCATAGAATTTTTTGTCGATGCTGTTCTCGATCGCGACTGGAACCAGACGAAAATTCATGCCGGTTTCTTCCACCTGCATATCATCATTGATTCCCTCGTCCCCTTTCCCGACCCATACCACATTGCGATATAGCTCTGCAGCTTCGGCGTTGCGGGAAAGGGAAACCAAGGTTGAAACCAGACCTCCGGAGGATTGCTCGACATTTTTTTCACCGTTCTTTTCGGAAATCTTAAACGGTAATCGGTAGGAAACGATGACCAGGCGTTTGTACGGAAATCCAGTCACGTCCATACGGCAATACCCCTTCACTCCAAAAAAATCGGCAACTCCCGCTTGTTTGCGATCCGATACACCGCGTTCATGAATCCCACATGGCTATAAGTCTGTGGGAAGTTTCCCCACTGCCCGTATGAAAAATCCGCGTCCTCGCTAAACAGTCCGAGGTGGTTGGAACATTGCATGGCCTGTTCCAGCGTTTTGCAGGCGTCATCAATCCTACCCACACAGGCCAGCGCCTCGGCGTACCAGAATGAGCAAGCCAGAAAGCAAACCTTAGGGAGACCGAGATCGTCCCGGTGAGCATACCGGAGCAGCAGGCCATTGGGCATCAGCAGTTCCTTTTCCAGGGCGGCAAGGTGAGCCCTGGCAGGGTTGCCCGTGGGTTCGAGGTAGCGCATATTAATCAGCTGCAGTGTGCTGCATCTAATTCCTCCACCCCGATCGCCTGGACATAGGCGCACTTGCCCGCATGGAAACATTGCTCGATTTTCCGTGCGCTCGCAACGCTTAATTTTTCCGCCCGCGCGCCCAACGCCTCGTCGGCCAACGCTCGCGCAATTCTAGAAGCAGCCTTGCATCCTGCCCAATGGAATAAGTATGTATAACAGTGAAATTGCCGGCGGTTGCGGTATTCCCAGATTCCTGAGTCTGGTACATCCATGGTTTTTTCGATCGAGTCCAAAAGCCAGTGGACAAGCGAGGACTGCCGCCGGTGCCGGTTAATATCAAGGCGACGGTCGATATAGAGGGGTAGAAGGCAGGCAAGGAGTTGCCCGTAGACATCATTTTGGCATTGTAAATACGCGTTGTTGCCCTTGCGCACGGGTTGGTTATTCCTGTACCCGGAGAGGGGCAGCTCCTGTTCAGGCAGGTACTTTTCTCCGTTGAGGCCGTACACCGGCTGAATGATATCAGTCTCGTTCAAGACCACGTTCTGTATGAAGCGAAAGTATTTTTCCAGCTCTTCGAAATGTCCGATGTTGTGAAATGCATTGAGCGTGTAGAAGGAATCCCGGATCCAGCAATACCGGTAATCCCAATTTCTCCCGGCTCCGTCATCTTCGGGAAGGCTGGTGGTTCCAGAAGCAATAATACCGCCAGTGTCTTCATATTGATGTAATTTCAGAACCAGAGCGGAGCGGATCACTTCCTCTTGATAAAGCGTCGGAATGGAAGTGGTTTTTACCCATTGGACCCAATAGTCCTGGGTTTTCCGCAAGAAGTCCTCGGCCGTTGAAGCGAGTGGCGCCTCGAGCGGTTCGCCATAGGTAAAGACCAGGTAGTGCACATCGTCTAAGACAAAGGATGTTCGTTCGAGGACATAATTGACAGGAATGTCCATGGTCAGACGGATCTGAGTTCCCAGGTCGAGAAAACGGATATGGTTACTGCCGAAAACGACTTGCGGCTCAAGGGTCCCCCAATCGCCCCGTGGGGTACAGACGACTTTGACCACGGGCTCGCCGGATAAAGGTTCCAGCTTCCGGATCAGCATCAATGGTTTGAAATACCGCTCAAAATGAAAGAAGCGGGGGGCGAAGTCGGTCACTTTGAGTGCGCCGCTTCTCGTGTAAAACTCCGTGCACAGAACATTAGTGTTGTTTTGATAGTACTGCTTTGTGGTGAATGGCTCGTCAGGAATGGAGATGGAGAACTCCCCCCCATGCTCCCGATCCAGGAGGGCTCCGAAGACAAAACTGCTGTCGAACCGGGGCATGCACAGCCACTGAATCCGGGCCAGAGTATCAATGTATGCCAGGTAGGAGCAGTTGCCGATGACCCCCATGCCATATTTGTGAACCGCAGTGTTCATAGGCTTGTCCCAGTCCCCCTTCGAAATATCGGATCAACTCCATATCTATTTTGCCTCAACACCAAGTGCTGTGGCTAGGCCTGCGCGTGCCCCGGAAATCATTTAATAGCAACCACATCGGTTAGTTCGCCACCCAGCAGCTTCGCTCCCAGCGCAATATCTTGGAAGCGCTTGAGCCCGCGTAGTACTGTCTG
>JBEKYG010000132.1:0-9420 GCA_049511215.1 Acidobacteriota bacterium
GGAGGAGAAGAAAATCAAGGTGCCGCCCTGTTTCATCATCGTCTGCCAGAATACCGCCATCTCGAAGCTCGTTTACGACTTCATCTCCGGTTTTTATCGCAAGAACGACGACGGCACCACCACACTGGAGAACGGACGCCTCGCACTGTTTCGTAATTTCGATGAAACCACCGGCAACGCGCTCCCGCGCCCGAACACGCTGCTCATCGACAGCGAGCAACTCGAAGCGGGCGATGCGCTCGACGACAATTTTCGCAGCATGGCCGCCGACGAGATTGAGCGCTTTCGCCGGGAGATTGTTGAGCGCACCGGTGATGCCCGTGCCGGCGAAAAATTCACCGACCAGGAATTGCTCCGCGAGGCCATGAACACCGTCGGTAAGCCCGGCCAGCTCGGCGGCGCCATCCGCTGCGTCGTCTCGGTCTCGATGCTCAGCGAGGGATGGGATGCCAATACCATCACCCACATTCTCGGAATTCGCGCCTTTGGCACCCAGCTCCTGTGCGAGCAGGTCATTGGTCGCGCGTTGCGCCGCCAGTCCTACGATCTCAACGAAGAAGAGCTTTTCAATGTGGAATACGCCGATATCTTCGGCATTCCCTTTGACTTTACCGCGAAGCCGGTCGTTGCTCCGCCTCAACCGCCACGCGAAACGGTTCAGGTCAGGGCCGTGCGCCCGGATCGCGACGCTCTCGAAATCCGCTTTCCCCGCGTCGAGGGCTATCGCGTGGAGTTGCCGGAGGAACGGCTGACCGCTGATTTCAACGATGATTCCATCCTGGAACTCAGTCCCGACATCGTTGGGCCGTCCATCACCCGCAACTCCGGCATCATCGGCGAAGGCGTGGACCTGAGCCTCGATCATCTCGGTGACATACGTCCCTCCACGCTCGTCTTCCACCTCACCAAGCGGCTGCTCTACACGAAATGGCGCGACCCCGGCGAGGAGCCGAAGCTCCACCTCTTCGGTCAGCTCAAGCGCATCACCAGGCAATGGCTCGACACCTGCCTCGTCTGCAAGGGCGGCACCTATCCCGCCCAGCTCGTATATCAGGAGCTGGCCGACATGGCCTGCAACCGCATCACCGCAGCCATCACCCGCCGGTTTCTCGGCGAGCGTCCCATCAAGGCGCTGCTCGATCCTTACAATCCCACCGGCTCGACCGCATACGTCCGCTTCAACACGTCGCGCACCGACCGCTGGGAAACGAGCGGCCCCCCGCCCAAGAACCACATCAACTGGGTCGTGCTCGACAGCGACTGGGAGGCAGAATTCTGCCGCGTCGCCGAATCGCATCCAAAGGTGATCTCCTACACCAAGAACCACAACCTCGGCCTGGAAGTCCCCTATCGATACGGCAGCGAGACGCGGAAGTATCTGCCCGATTTCATCGTGCTGGTGGATGACGGCCACAGTCATGAGGACCTGCTGCATCTCGTGGTCGAGATCAAGGGCTACCGGCGCGAGGACGCGAAGGAAAAGAAATCCACGATGGACACTTACTGGGTGCCGGGCGTGAACCATCTGGGTGCGTATGGCCGCTGGGCGTTCGCCGAGTTCACCGAGGTTTACCAAATGGAGGCTGACTTCGCGGCGAAGGTTGCAGGCGAGTTTAACAAGATGATCGAGAAAGCCACCCTGCCATGAAAAAGACACTTCCACTCCCGGATTACCCCATATTCCTCGCGGCGCTGGAGGAACGCATTCTCCAGGCCCGCACGTCTGCGGCCCGTGCGGTTAACCGTGATTTGGTCCTGCTTTACTGGGACATCGGCCGTGGCATCGTGGAGAAGCAACAGACTGCCGGCTGGGGTGAGGCCGTGGTGGAACGTTTGGCTGCCGACCTGCGCGCCGAATTCCCCGATATGCGTGGGTTGTCGGCAAACAATCTGTGGTTGATGCGGCAGTTGTATTCCGAGTATTCCGACGCCGGATTTCTTGAACAGCTTGTTCAAGAAATAAAGAAGGGCAGGCAGCCATTTCTGGCACAGCTTGTTCCAGAAGTGGCCGCAAGCGTTGCGATCGGCCGGAATCCTGCATTTCTCGCGCAGCCTGCACGAGAATTCGATACCGCTCCCGGGAGTGATTCTGATCCTGAATCTCTCGCACAAGCTGTGAGAGAATTGGCCGCCACGGTCCCGTGGGGCCATCATGTCGAATTACTGAAGAAAGTCAAAGATCCCGCTGCCCGCATCTACTACATTCGCGCCATCGCACAGCTCGGGTGGTCCCGCAACGTGCTGCTCAACCAGATCAAAGGTGGAGCCTATGAGCGTGCGGTGACGGAAAGAAAGGCACATAATTTCTCGCTCGCCTTGCCGGCGCATTTCGCGGAGCAGGCCGATGAGATGATGAAGAGCCGCTACAACCTCGAATTCCTCGGCATCGGGCGTGCCATAAAGGAGCGCGAATTGGAGGATCGCCTGATCGGGCGATTACAGCAGTTCATCCTCGAACTTGGGTACGGCTTCTGCTTCATCGGCCGCCATAACAGGCTCGCCCTTGGCCGCAAGGAATACTTCGTGGACCTGCTCTTTTACCACCGCTTGCTCAAGGCGCTCGTCGCCTTCGACCTCAAGATCGGTCCCTTCGAACCCGAGCACGCCGGCAAGATGGATTTTTATCTGAACCTCCTCAACGACAAGGAACGCGGCCCGGGCGACCAGCCCTCCGTGGGCAGTGATCAGTGGCTAGTGACCAGTGGCCAGAAAGGCAGTGGACAGTGGCGGGTGGGCAATGGCTGGAAACCGGCCACCGATCACTGGCCACTAGTCACTAAACACTGGCCATTGGCCGATGCTGTTCGCGATGTGATCCCCTCGGAGAAATGACCATGGCCAAGAAGCCTTCGGCAGCCAAATCCGTTGAGACCCTGAAGCACGATGCCGACAAGCGGAAGAACATCCCGACGGCGGAGTATCAGTCCGTCCTAAAGCCGGACGAGCAGAAATCCACGGAGAAACGCTACCCACGCAACACGGACCTGGACCCTCAGCTCGTCTGGCGCGGGAAGGATGAGCAGGACTGGAGCGACCTCGTCGTCCATGTCCCGCCACTCTATATCCAGGAGAAGGTGCATCCCAAGGTGCTGATCGATGATCTGCTCAGCCAGGCCAACGCGGCCAAGGCGCAGACCCCGGGCTTTCAGCCTGACCTCTTCGCCGACTTCAACGGCATCCCCAAGGGCGTGGACAAGACCGAGTTTTACCAACACGACCAGAACTGGAGTAACCGCATGATTCTCGGCGACTCCCTCCAGGTCATGGCGAGCTTGGCCGAGCGTGAGGGCCTGCGCGGCAAGGTACAGTGCATATACTTCGACCCGCCCTACGGCATCAAGTTCAACAGCAACTTCCAGTGGTCCACCACCAGCACAAAGGTGAAGGACGGCAAGGCCGACCACATCACCCGCGAGCCGGAACAGGTCAAAGCCTTCCGCGACACTTGGCGCGACGGCATTCACAGCTACCTTACCTACCTCCGCGACCGCCTCACTGTCGCCCGCGATCTCCTCACCGAATCCGGCTCCATCTTCGTTCAGATCGGCGATGAGAATGTCCATCGGGTCCGGGCCGTGATGGACGAGATTTTCGGTGACGAAAACTTTGTAAGCACCGTCTCCTATAAGACATCAATTGGGCTAGGCGCGGAATTCCTCGATAACACCTGCAACTACCTTCTATGGTATGCACGAAACGCTGAGGTTCTGAAGTTTCGGCCCTTGTATAAACTGCTTGAGGCCGGCAAGCAGGGCGCGACGCGATACAAGACAATGCGGCTACCCGACCTTATTGAGCGTCCTGTTACGGATGAGGAAATCAACGAGCCAAGAGTTTTGCCCCGAGGATCCCGTTTGTTCCGCGATCAAGGGCTCACATCACGATCTGCATCGGCGACTACAGTTTTCCCGGTCGCATTATTTGGAAGGAACTATGAGCCCTCAAAGGGCGGCTGGAGGACTTCGGAATCCGGCATGAGTCGCATTGTTCGCGCGGATCGTGTTCTTAAGACCGGGCAGAACATTTCGTATCGCAAGTATTTCGACGATTTTTGCGCACTTGGGCTCGATAATTTTTGGGCTGACGTGTCTGGCGGAATCACTAGCCGCGCCGATCCGAAGATCTACGTAGTTCAGACGGCAACCTCCATTGTTGAACGTTGCATATTGATGTCCACTGACCCCGGCGACCTGGTGCTCGACCCGACCTGTGGTTCCGGTACAACCGCCTATGTCGCAGAACAATGGGGCCGCAGGTGGATCACGATTGACACTTCACGCGTTGCCTTGGCGCTGGCCCGCGCCCGCATCATGGGCGCGCGCTATCCGTTTTACCTGCTGGCCGATTCCCGGGAAGGCCAACTCAAAGAAGCCGAGGTCACCCGCACCGCGCCTAGTTCGCAGCGGGTGCATGACAACATCCGCCTTGGCTTCGTCTATGAGCGCGTGCCCCACGTCACGCTCAGGTGCATCGCCAACAATGCGGAGATCGATGTCATCTGGGACAAGTGGCAGGCGAAGCTGGACCCATTGCGCGAGTCGCTGAACGCTGTGCTTCATAAGACTTGGCAGGAGTGGGAGATTCCGCGGGCGGCCGATGCCAAGTGGTCGGATGCGGCTAAAAAGCCGCACGCCGACTGGTGGCAGGCCCGCATCGCCAGGCAGCAGGAGATCGACAAGTCCATCGCTGCCAAGGCTGAGTTTGAATACCTCTACGACAAGCCGTATCCAGACCCGAAGAAGGTCCGCGTGGCCGGTCCCTTCACCGTGGAAAGTCTCAGTCCTCACCGCGTGCTGGGTGTAGATGAAAACGATGAATTGGTCGACCCCCTGAAGGAAGACAGCGCCGAATACGGAGCCAAGCAGTCCTTCCCTCAGATGATCCTGGAGAACCTCAAGGTCGCCGGCGTGCAGCAGGCGCACAAGGAGGATCGGGTTGCCTTCATCGCGCTCATACCCTGGCCCGGCGATCTGATTTGCGCCGAGGGGCGTTACCTGGAAGGCTCGACCGAGAAGCGTGCCGCCATTTTCATCGGTCCCGAGTTCGGCACCGTGCAGCGCGCAGACCTCGTTGCCGCCGCCCGCGAGGCGGGCGATGCCGCGTTTGACGCGCTGATCGCCTGCGCATTTAATTACGAGGCACATACCACGGAGTTCAACAAGCTGGGCCGCATCCCCGTGCTCAAGGCCCGTATGAACGCCGACTTGCACATGGCCGAGAATCTCAAGAACACGGGCAAAGGCAATCTCTTCGTCATCTTCGGTGAACCGGACATCACCCTCCTGCCGGAGAAGGGCGGCAAGCTCCGCGTAAAAGTGAACGGCGTGGACGTGTTCAAGCCTCAGACCGGCGAAGTTGTCAGCGACAGTGCCGACGGCATCGCCTGCTGGTTTGTCGACACCGACTACAACGAAGAGAGTTTCTTTGTCCGCCACGCCTACTTCCTCGGCGCAAACGACCCCTACAGCGCATTAAAGACCACGCTGAAGGCCGAAATCGACCCCGAAGCCTGGGCGACCCTGAACAGCGACACCTCACGTGCCTTTGAAAAGCCGAAGAACGGCCGCATCGCCGTGAAGGTGATCAACCACCTGGGCGACGAAGTAATGAAAGTTTTCAAGGTATAGCACATTGTGTATCCTTAATGAGACCATGAGCGAATCTGAATTGAAACTGGCAAGGGCGCCAATCGTCGAAGCGGTAATCGATATCGATTGCGACATGCCGCCCGGATTTGATCTTGCGAAATTGGAGGGACTGGCGCGCGAAGCATTCGGGGCTGATTATCCAAAATTCCGGAGTCAGTTCCTTGAGCATCATCGTGTGGAATTAAAGGCTGATGAGCCAACAAAGCATTCTGCGAATCGGGCATTGCAGGCGTTGCAGTTTCTTCATAACGATGAAAAACAACTCGTGCAGGTAAGGGCGCAAGGCTTCTCATTTAATCGTCTGTCGCCGTATACAAGCCTAAGTGACTATTTGCTTGAAATTCAGAGGACTTGGAAACTCTTCATAGAGATTGCCTCACCCGTTCAAATTCGAGTGGTCCGCCTTCGTTATATCAACCGGATTCTGCTACCTCTCCGCGACGAGCTGGACCTGGATGAATACCTTAAGCTGGGTCCGAGACTGCCCGTAGAAGACAACCTGCAATTTGCCGGCTTCGTTAATCAGCATAGTGCAGTGGAAGTGAAAACAGGCCATCAAGCGAGTGTCGTTTTGGCCTCTCAGCCGCCAGAAAATGAAAAACTTCCTGTCATTTTCGATATCACCGTGGGGAGTGCAGGGGCTGCAGAGCCGAAAAACTGGGCATGGATTTTGGCCCAAATCGAATCGTTAAGGAACCTAAAGAACAGAATCTTTAGACATACATTGAGCGAAAAATGCCTGAACCTGTTTCAATGATAGCAATGTACCTTGCTGGATATGCAGCCTTGAACGCTTATGCGCGCGGGGGGAGTGCTGTTTCCTTCGAAGCACGCGCAGCGGAGGAAGCTGCCACGGGCGTTGTAGAATCCGTCGAGCGATCACAAGCGCTTTTTGGTGAAAAGGCCGCTGCGCTGTCGCAGCTCCGAGAACTTGCAGCCGAATGTGCTGAAGTGAATTGGGACGGGGCAGGCGCGATTGGTATCCAGGCGGCGGCAGTGCTAAACGTGCAAGACATTGTACGGGCGCTCCCAGCCGGCATTCGAATGCCCGAGTTTTCGCCGGAGCCAGACGGCTCTATCTCTCTCGATTGGATTGAAGCGCGAACCCGCATCTTTTCGGTAAGCGTTGGAGCTGGATCACGACTTGCCTTTGCGTGGCTGGACGGGAGCGACAGTGGCCACGGCGTGGCCCGATTCGATGGCGAGAGAATTCCGGCGCGAATACTCGAAGGTATCTGCGGGATCATAAGCCATGGCAATACTGCCGTCAGGCCTTTCTGATATCGTCGCCGACGAGGAGGATCTGGCTCGGTTCATAATTCAGAGCAGTCACCTCAGCGCCTTCATGGCGAAGCCTGCCGCGTTCCTGCCCAGCCCGAGAGATCGTGAGACATCCGTTTCGCGTCACGGCAGCGAGCCATCGGAAGGGTTATGGGCAATTGGATTGGCTGCTGCTGGCGAACGCTGTCTCTACGGAGCGGCCATCGTCAAGGCAAGAGTCATCAGATCAGTCCAGCTTGAGGTGCTTGCCGATGAACCACCGCCGCGCCATGCTGTCATCAGAGCGTGGCCTTGGGACGAGCCTGATCCGGAGCAGCAGAAGGCGAAGCAGAAATTAATCGCGGCCATAATCGCCAGTCAGGCTGTTTTGCTGCGTCGTTGATGGCCCAGAGTCAAAAATGGACTTCCGCATTGCAGACACTTTCACCGACAGCCTTGCCCGCCTGACCGGCGACGAACAGAAGGCCGTCAAGACGACGGCGTTCGACTTGCAGCTCAACCCGGCCAATCCGGGCATGAGCTTCCACAAGCTCGAAAAGGCTAAGGACAAGAACTTCTGGTCGGTGCGGGTTAGCGGCGACATCCGGCTGATCGTTCACAGGAGCGACACGAGCCTCCTGCTCTGCTACCTCGGCCACCACGACCAGGCTTACGACTGGGCGGAACGGCGCAAACTGGAGACGCATCCCAAAACGGGCGCCGCACAGTTGGTCGAAATCCGGGAAACGATGAAGGAGGTTATTTTCCCGATTTACATGCCGACCGAACATGCCGCAGCACCGAAACCTGCGGCCGAGATGCCTTTATTCGCCGAGACGTCTGATGACGAACTACTCGGCTACGGCGTGCCTGCAGAGTGGCTCAAGGATGTCAAGCAGGCAACCGAGGATACACTGCTGGCATTGGCCGACTGCCTGCCTGCCGAGGCCGCGGAGGCGTTGCTGGAATTGGCTACTGGTGGCAATCCCCGCGTGCCTGAGCCCGCCGAGGTGGCCTCGAATCCCTTCGATCATCCGGATGCTCAGCGCCGCTTCCGCGTGATGACAAATGTGGAGGAGTTGCAGTGTGCGCTCGATTTTCCCTGGGAGAAATGGACCGTCTTTCTGCACCCCGAGCAACGACAATGGATGGAGCGCGACTATAACGGGCCAGCACGTGTTGCCGGCTCGGCGGGCACAGGCAAGACCATCGTGGCATTGCACCGGGCCGCACATCTGGCACGCACGCATCCCGACGCCCGGGTTCTCCTGACGACCTTCTCCGACACCCTGGCGAATACGCTGCAAACCAAGCTGAGACGATTATTGGGCAGTCAACCACGTCTCGCGGAACGGATTGATGTTCACTCGCTCAACGCCATCGGTCTCCGGCTCTACAAGGCGCACTTCGGGCAGGCGGTGATTGCCGGCCGCGAAGCTACGCGCGAGTTGGTGCAAGAGGTCGCAAATGCTGTTGGCAGCCACAAGTTCGGTCTGCATTTTCTGCTCACCGAATGGGAGCATGTGGTGGATGCATGGCAGTTGGAGAGTTGGGAGGCGTATCGCGATGTCGTGCGCCTCGGCAGGAAGACGCGGCTCCTGGAGGCGCAGCGCCAGGTATTATGGTCCATCTTCGAGCGCGTTCGTGCCGGGTTGAAAGCACGCCGGCTGATCACGCACGCGGAGCTGTTCAGTTCATTGGCGGCCGTGCTCACGAAGAACAAGAAGGTGGTCTTTGACTTCGCGGTCGTGGACGAGGCGCAGGATATCGGCGTCGCCCATATTCGGTTCTTTGCCGCCTTGGGCGGAGGCCGGCCCAGCGCTCTATTTTTCGCCGGCGATCTGGGACAGCGCATCTTCCAGCAGCCCTTCTCATGGAAAGCACTCGGCGTTGACATCCGGGGACGTTCCCGCACGTTACGCGTCAATTACCGCACCTCCCATCAAATCCGCGCGCAGGCGGACCGCCTGCTCGGTCCTGTCGTGACCGACGTCGACGGCAACAGCGAGGATCGGAGCGATACGGTTTCCGTGTTCAACGGCCCGCCGCCGGCGATTCGCTCGCTCAAAAGCGAAAGCGAGGAAATTAAGACGGTCGGCAACTGGATGGCAGACCGGGCCAAGGCCGGTGTGCTGCCGCACGAGTTCGGCTTGTTCGTCCGATCCGCAGCGCAACTGGATCGTGCGCGAGCTGCCGTCACTGAAGCGGGCATACCTTTCAAGATGCTCGATGAACACGTCGAAACAAGCAGTGGCCACGTCTCAATCAGCACCATGCACCTTGCCAAAGGTCTGGAGTTCCCCGCGGTGGTCGTGATGGCCTGCGACGACGAGGTCATTCCCTTGCAGGAGCGCATCGAGACGGTCGGCGACGACTCCGATCTGCAAGAAGTTTATGAGACCGAGCGTCACCTGCTCTACGTCGCCTGCACACGAGCGAGGGATCATCTGCTGGTGACGAGTGTCGAGCCGGCCTCGGAGTTTCTCGACGACATGCAGGCGTGATCAGGCCG
>JBEKYG010000133.1:0-9339 GCA_049511215.1 Acidobacteriota bacterium
AGTATGCCGAAGCCCGTGATGTGCTGGCTCAGTTGCTTGCGGCGGCACCGCAGAACCAAGCGGCACAGAGCCTGAACAGCAAATCGAACGAGGCGCTCGCGTGCCTGAAGGCGTATGAGGATGCCATCAATGCAAAGGAGTACGACGGCGCTCTTGGCGCAGTCTCCCGCCTGGAGAAGGTCAATCCCTCGGATCCTAACATTGCCGGACTTCGCAAACGGGCGGAGTCGAGCAAGGCAACGGCGAAGGCGACATTTGCGATCTACCGCCTAGGCGAGCCCGGCGTTCTGATGGTCGACGGCCGGCAGGTGGGAACCGGCGGCGAAATCGAGAACGAAGTCGTGAGCGCAGGGCGTCACAAACTCGAGGTGAGATTCAACAATGGGAAGCAAAGCTCCCTGGAAATCAATCTCCTCGAGGGGCAGAATCTGGCGTACGTTTACGACGCCGCGGCCCCGGCATTGCGTGCCTTCACGCCCGCCGACCGAGACGCTCTCGCCCGGCTCCGGCAGCGAGAAGAAATCCACCGCTTCCCGGTGGATCACCTGCACGGATTGCTAAAGGGAAAGTGTAGCGGTGAACTCCTGATCAGCGGTCTTCACGTAGAGTACAAGCCTGCGGAAGGTGACCACCATTTCTTGCTGCTATTTGCCAATTTGACGCTCGACGTGAAAGAGGATCGGCTGGAGTTCACGGAGACGCCCGGTGACAAGCGATACCAGTTCAAGGCTCGGGACGCGCAACAGGCCGGCTTGATCAAAACATTATGGGCCGCTCTCCAGAAGCTAAGTATACATCAATGAATAATGCTCTTAACCCGTTATGCGCCGGGCAAGGAGAATTTTGTTCTGGTTAGAAGCCAGGAGCCGGAAGCAAGAAGCCAGAATCCTCCGTGTCGAGCTCAAAGCAGCGGGCGAGCGCAAGCCCTGCGCCGATCCCTTCTGGCTCCTGGCTTCTTGCTTCTAACGCGAACAAAATTCACGTTATGTCGCGCATAACGGTTTAAGCCCCTTCCCTTGGACCTTTACTTTCCGTTCGTGGTGGTGCAGGGGTGGCCTCTGTTGCATATGAGGTACGGTCCTGGTTCCGGCCGGCACAGTCCGTCACGGCTTAAAGTCAATTGATGGCCTCGAAATCGTCACGCAAAGCCCCTTTGGTTCCTTGCGAACAGAGTCATCTTTTGGTTGCGTCACTGTTTGGCGCGGTCCAACCCCATTGCAAACCGAATGAACCTGACGGGCTCCTCGTTCGACTATATGGGTGGAATGGGTATGGCAAACCGCACACACGATGAGTGGCTGGCGCTCCGATGCCAACTGAGGGAACCTGGGGCTTTTGAGGACCTGGTGTACGAATTGGAACGACCCCTGCTCTACTACGCCACCAAGCTTGTTGGCGACGAGAGCGCCGCCCTCGATGTACTTCAGGATGTCTGGATGACGGTCTTTCGAAAGATCCGCAAACTGAAGGATCCCGGTGCGCTGCGCCCCTGGATTTACCGGATCGTCCATGGCATCGCGACGGATCGAATTCGCCGGGCGGTCTCTAGAAAACGTTTTGAGTACGCGGAGGCCGAGGACACTCCCGAAAGCAACGGCGATCCTTTTTTTGCTACGGAAGACGCTGCTGCAATCCATGAAGCGCTGAACGCGGTTGATGTGGAACACCGGGAGGTTCTCACATTGCATTTTCTTGAGGAGTTCTCGATCACTGAGATCGCGGGCGTGCTGGGCATACCCGAAGGAACCGTCAAATCGCGCATTCACCATGCGAAGAAGCGATTAAAGGATCTTCTGGTGCGAGGTGGTTATGGAAAAAAGGAATGACGACAATCTACGGGACCAATTGTTAAACAAATATCTTCCCCCTCCGGGGAAGCTGGATTCATACCGCAAGGAGGTCAACGCCATGTTGGAACGCGAAGAAAAGGCATTGCGCTCGCAAAAGATCATGGTGGTTGCACTGTGGCTCCTCGTCGTAGGAATGGCGACTGTCTTCATGGTAGTGGGGGGCTACCGGTCAAACACGCTCTCAGGAATATGGCTCGGGATCTCGGCCTGTTTCTGGTTTCTTTTCGGGATGGTTTTTCTATTCCAGTATCACATGAATCGCAGCCGCCTCGAGCTGCTGAAAGAGATCAAGCAAATCCAGTTGCAGGTTCTCGAACTGCGAAATTCGCCACGACTCGATTAACGATGAGCCGCGCCTGGATATTCGGGGACAGGCTACCCAAGCTCGAAATTATTCCGCGGCCGCAGCGGCACGTAGGTGCGCTTCAGATTTCGAGGTTGAGTAGCCCCGAAATATGGCGATCGGGTCGAGGCGGGAGGCGCGACGCGCCGGAATATAACAGGCCAGGAGGGCAAATCCGGTGAGGATCAGCGAGATGGCGGCGAACGTCACCGGATCGGTCGGGCTCAGGCCGAATAACAGACTCGACATCCAGCGCGTCAGTGCCAAGGCTCCTGCCAGCCCAATGGCCACGCCTGTTAACGTCAATCGAATTCCTCGTCCCACGATCAACCTGAGCACATCATGCGGACGCGCTCCCAGGGCCATGCGGATGCCGATCTCGTGCGTGCGTTGCATGACGCCTTCCGCCATCACCGCGTACACGCCGATCGCGGCCATGATCAGAGCTATTGCAGTGAAAATCCCCAGCAGGAGCACCTGGAACCGCCGGGCCGCGAGCGATGCACCCAGGACCTCCTCCATAGGCCTGATATTGTATACGGGTTGATCCGAGTCCAGCGCCAGGACCTCCTTTCGAACCGCGGCAACGAGGCGCATCGGATCGCCGGCGGTGCGGATCACCGCACTCATCGTGGGCCACGGATTCTGCAGGCATGGGACATACATCGCCGGTCCTGGTTCAGATTCCAGGCCGGCCGACCTGACGTTTCCCACCACGGCCACGACCGCACGGGGCGCCTGGTCGGCCCCGATGGTCGACCCGATAATCAAGCGCCGGCCAAGAGGGTTCTGGTCCGGCCAGAAGCGGCGAGCCATGATCTCGTTGATGGCGACCACCGGCGGAGTTCCCATGAGGTCGCGTTCTGTGAACTGGCGTCCCTGCAGGATGGGAATTTGCACTACCCGAAAATAGTCAGGGCTGACACTGACATAATCAGCCAGGGGTGACTGTCCCGGCGGGAGAAGGGAGCGACCTTCCACCGTGAAGTCGGCTTCGAGACTTCGCCCGCCGAGCGGGAGATGGCTGACCAGGCCCGCGGACGCCACTCCTGGCAGGGTGTCGACGCGCTGCAGAAATTGCTGGAAGAAGGCGATTTTCTGGTGACCTTCAGGATACTTCGACTCGGGCAATGAAATCGTCATCGTCAAAACGTTTGCCGAGTGGAAGCCCGGCTCCACCGTTAGCAGTCCAACGAAACTTCTGAGCAGCAGTCCGGCCCCGATCAGCACGACCAAAGCCAACGCCACCTCGCAGATGACAACGGCGTTCCGCAGGGGCGACAGGCGCCCGTTTCCTGCAGCCGGGCCTTTGCCTTCCTTGAGTGATTGGTTCAAGCCCGGTCTGGAGGCGTGCCATGCGGGTACCAACCCGAAACCCAGGCCGGTCACCAGCGAGAGCAGCAGAGTAAACGCGAGCACGTAGCGATCCATCCCGATCTGGCCGGTACCTGGGAGCGCGGCAGGACTGAGCGTCACGAGCCAATTCGTGCCCTGCTGCGCCAGGAGCAGTCCCAACGCGCCGCCCAGGAGAGCGATCAGGATGCTCTCCGCCAGTAACTGCCGGATCAGGCGAGACCGGCTGGCGCCGAGCGCGCCGCGGACGGCGATTTCCTGTTCGCGTGAAATGGCGCGCACGAGGAGAAGATTGGCTACGTTTGCGCACGCGATCAGAAAGACGAGAGCGACCGCCCCGCCAAGAACGAGGAGTGCGGGCCGGATGTGCGCAACCATCTCCTCGTGCAGCGGGAGGATGGTGGCATCCCAGCCGGCATTCGCTTCCGGATCCTGCCCTTGGAGCCGGCGGGCGATGGTGTGCATCTCCGCCTGGGCCTGGATCAGCGTGACCCCGGGTTTCAGGCCTGCCAGGACGGTCAGGGTACGAGACCCGCGCTGCGTCATGGCAAAGGGTTCTAGAGCTAGAGGGGCCCACACTTCGGCGTCGGGAAGCTTGCACTCAGACGGAAGGATCCCGATAACCTCATAGCTCGTCCCATTGAGGGTGAGAAACTTGCCTATGAAGTTGGGGTCCGCGCCGAAGCGACGCTGCCACATGCCTTCACGGATCAGCACGACCGGGCTGCCGCCGTACCGATCCTCCTGGGGAAGAAACGTCCGGCCTCGGATGGGCTTTACCCCCAGCAATGGGAGCAGGCTGGCGGACACCCGTGCGCCGGTGATGCGTTCCGGCTCGCCGCCGCCTGTGAGCACAAACCCCCAGTACCTGTACGCCGCGATGTGCTCCAGGGTCTGGCTTTGAATCCCCCAGTCGACAAAGTTGGCCGCCGAGACTGCTGTACGGTCCATCTCCTTCCCGGGATTGGATTCCCACAGCGTGACGAGTCGTTCGGGATTCTGATATGGTAACGGACGCAACAGCACGGCATTGATGACGGTAAAGATCGCGGTGCTGCCGCCGATGCCGAGCGCCAGGGTCATCACCGCCGCAATGGCAAAGCCCGGATTTTTGCGGAGCATGCGCAGCGCGTATCGAATGTCTTGAAAGAATGCCTCGGCCAGAGGCAATCCTCGCAGTTCGCGGTGCATTTCCCGCAGTTGCGTCAGCCCCCCGAGGCGCACCCGAGCCGCGCGGGCGGCCTCCTGCGGCGCCATGCCCCGGCGGCTGTTCTCCTCGGTGAGCATGGCCAGGTGGATATCGAGCTCTTGCTCAAAATCGTCATCCAGCTGGCGCCTTGTGAAAAGCCCGCAAATTCGGGAAGCCAGCACTCGCAACCCGTCAAACATGTTCTTACCTGCGCTCCGCGAGCTGCAGCATCCGGCCAATCACACCTGAGATTCGCTCCCAGTTTTCAACCTCTGCGGCCAGCTGCCTTCGACCGGATTTCGTAATGGAGTAGAATTTCGCCTTGCGGTTATTCTCCGATGCGCCCCACGCCGCGGAAATCCAGCCCTTTTGCAGCAGTCGGACCAGGGATGCATAAATGGTGCCCTGGTTCAGCCGCAACACTTCCAGGCTGATTTGCTCGATGCGGCGGGCGATGCCGTAACCATGCAGCGGCCCCATCGCCTCGAGCGTTTTCAGCACCATTAAGTCGAGAGTGCCCTGTAGAATTTCGGATTTACCTTCTACCAATCCCCCTCCTGTTGCTTATGCACAGGAGTATGGCGAGGTCCCTGTGGCCTGTCAACATGAAAAAGGAGATTATCGGCGAAAGGGCCATTTTGGTGTCGGTACCTGCCCGCCGCTCGCATGGGGGTACGGTTTTGTCAAACCAGTTGTGAGGATCCCCGTCGCTGATCCGCGGCACGAGCCCTCCGTGCAAATGCACCGCCGTGCGGTTGTGCCCCAGGCTTGCTTTTACTGCACCGTACGGCTGTTGAACATCTTCGTAAGTACGCCGGCCAGCGCATTCAAAGACCCGGAAGAGCCGCCGGCACCGGTAACCAGGACGTCCGGAACAAATCGCACTTTGCTCTCTGCCAGCGCATTGAGAGCGTTCACGATTGTGGTCGATGCCGTGCCGAGGGCTTTCACCTGAGACTCGTAGGCTTTTGCCCGCGCGAGGCCAATGGCTTCGACTTCGGCGCCTTTGGCGGCGCCCGTCTCCCGGATGTAGACCGATTCGCCATCAGCCTGCGCCTTCCTCGCCACGGCATTGTTCTGCTCGATTGCGACTTCCACGGCGGACTTTGCCAATGACGCCTGCATCTCCGAGGTTACGGGTCAGCGCGTCAGCCAGTAGGCCAGCTTCACGGCGAAGACGTTGTCGGCATGCGCCTGGAACAAAGATGAGACGTCGCGTCCGAGCGTGAAGTCGCCGGGGTGAGAATTGTCCTGCCGCTCCTGCGTCCAAACGAGAAAGAGGGTAGAGCCTAAACGCCACTCCCAGCGAAAAATCGCATTGACCCGCAGGGACTTGAAGTTGAAGTCGGGATTTGCAAACGAAAAAGGCGCCGCCGGCCCGGGGCCATCGGGATCGGCGGTATAGATTTGCCGGCCCGCGTCGTATGCCAAGGTGCCCGCGTCGGCGCCGTATCGGAGAAAATCGAATGTGTGCGGGCGCGCCAGTTCGTTGAAGTTATGGTATTGGCCGGTTGTGAGCAAAGGTTGGATGTACATCTGCAGCGAGACCTTCGGCGTAAAAACATAGTTTATTCGCGTCGTCATCGATACCTGGGGCTCATTGAGATCTGCAAATACGTAGCGGTTGCCGAATGTCGAAACTGCAAGGGGGTCGGGCGTGGTTGTGACATACTGCGCGATCGTGTGGTTTAGGGAAATCTCCGGGCCGGTGGAAACGGTCAATGAAGAGGAAGGCTTGATGGCGACCGACACACTGTAGTCCGAGCTGAAGCCGCCCGCGTCGGTCCTGCCGTAGTTCCCATTTACGCCAAGGCTAATACGCTTGCGCGAGTCGCTTTGGATTCCCAGACTGTAGTTTTGCTCGCCAGGCCGGCGAACCGACGGGCCGCCGCGCGTCAGGCGATCGTCGAAGGCCGGCCGCAGGAAATTAAGCACGGCGTTCACATTCCAGTAATTGTGCAGCGTGGCCGATGCTAGCACAAAATATCCTTCGCCCTGCATCTCGCGCTTGAAGTTCCACGTCCACCAATTTGCCACTAACAGCGTCCGGCTCCGAGTCCAACGGTCCGGATTCTGCTTTCTCCACGTCAGGACGCCGTGAGCGCCGGCCCGATCGGCCGTGGTCATGTACCCTAAGTCATTGCTCTCGAATCCCGGGCTGACGGCCCAGAGCGCCGCGTTCACCGTCACATCGCCGCTGTTCTTGTTGAGGTCCAGTTGTCCGTTCCAGCCCCCGAGAGTTGTGGCATTAGGATTGAGGTGCACCTGGGTTGCATCCGGCCGCTGAAAGTACCGAGCCGAGTCGGTCTGGAGCCGGAGCATTGCCGCTGGAGATCCCTGGAGCCAGCTTCCCACAAGCGATCCGACGATCGCCCAGTCGTGTTTCGGGCCGAACAACAAATGGCCATCGGCGCCGAAGGTGTAGGCGCGTTTGTCGAGCAGATCGCTTAGCGACGCCGTGGACAGATCGCGTTCCACACTGGTAAACAGAAACCCGACGCTTGCACGCTGGCCCAGGTCGCGCTTGAGTCGCCCGACCAGGTAGTTCGTCGCAGGCTCCACCTCGACCTCACTGCGGACTCCAACCGTGTCGACGCGGGCAAACTCGGACGCCGTCACGGCGTCGAGCACGCCGATGCTCCATCCGCTCGCCGTCTTGCCGGTCAGTTTCGACGCTCCCAGAATGGTGGTCGAACTCGGCTCGTCAATAAAATCGCCGCTGGCACTGCCTTGAGGAGTACGGCCGATGCGCCGTGAGTAAAATAGACTCGGTGTTTCGCGATTGAAGCCGAAGAAACTGTTCGACCCGCTCCGGCCGAAATTTCCGAAGATATTCGCACCTTCGAGGAAGAACGGCCGTTTCTCTTCATAGAAGGTCTCGAACGCCGTCAGGTTCACGACGGCAGGATCCACCTCGACTTGGCCAAAATCAGGGTTGATGGTGCCGTCCAGCGTCAAGTTGCTGGTGAGGCCCAGCTTGATGTCGAGGCCGGCGTTGCCGAAATAGCGCCTGCCGGAACTGAAAGGATCACCGGGGGAGGGCTGGATATATTCGGCGCGCCCCGTCGCATACGGAAGCAGATCAAGATGGTGGTGCGACGGGATCTCATCCAGGCCTTCCAGATGACCCATGCGGGACGCCAGGCCGCTTTCCTTCTTGGGCACCAGTTCCCACCAGTCGGTTTCGTTCTTACGCTGGATGTACCGCTGGATGTTGAATCCCCAAGTCTGGTGGTCGCCGGTCGAAAAGCGGAGCTGCGAGAAAGGGATGCGTATTTCCGCCACCCATCCCTGCGCGTCGACTGTAACCTTGGCGTCCCAAACCGCGTCCCACGAGGAATCTTCGAAGGTGTCGTTGTAAATGACGGAGTCGCTCAGCGAGCCCGCGGAAGTGACTTGGAAATGCGCGCCCGTCAAGTGGTCATGGCGCGGATCAAGATAAATGGAGATCCAGTCGGCATCGATTTCGGAGTCGTCGCGGCGTGTCAGACCTCTCCTGATCTTTTTAGGTTCGCGATCGTACATGCGAGCGCCGATGTAGAGGGCCTGGTCATCGTAAAGAACGCGGACATCCGTTTTTTCAGTTTCAGGCTTGCCCTCGTCCGGGTCGTACTGCTTGAAGCCAATCGCAGGTTGCGCCGAGTTCCAAGCCGGCTCAACGAGCCGGCCGTCGAGATCGATCGGCGAAGTCAGCCGTAAAGCGCGCACTGACGGCACGATCTTGGCGTGTGCGCCTGCCGGCTGGGTCTGGGCAGCACACAGCGGCCCCGCAGCAAGGAGAAAACCCAATGGAAACAGTAACGAACAACCCTTCATGCGCACCCACCCCAGCACACTCATCCAAGAATTACGCCGGCAACGAATATACTATTCAGGAATCAATGAACGCTGAACGAGTCCCACGCCAAGTCGCGAGCACGATGAGTAACAGGCAGGCGGACATGGGCCCCAATTCCGAAGCTTCTCCTTGCTGATCTTACCTTCTCAAGTACCTGTTGAACAAGTCACCGGCCGCGTTAAACGTTTTCAGCCATCTCTGGAAAACCGGGAAGTCGTGCACCTCGTCAGAGAAGACCGTCAACTCGAAGTGGACGTTTCGCGCCCTCAACGGATTGACGAGACCCACGACCTGCCCGAAATCGACGTTGCGGTCGTCGTCCCCCTGAACCAGCATGACGGGGGATGTCCATTCATCGATTGTAGCGATCAAGGACGCTTTGAATGCCGTGTCTTCCAGGTCCAACGCGTTGCCCCACAAGTGCCTGGCGGATAGTCAGAATGGGCTGCATTTCGGATCGAGCCTGGGTGCGGCCGCCGGTCAGGTGATGAGATAAGATCTTACGTTAAGGGCCTGTCAATGAATAACGTTTGCACTTTGCTGCGGCCCTCAGGCCCGCTGGCAAGGCGCGAGCGACGAGCATACCCGCTGTGGTATGTAAGGAGTGAGCAACGCAGCCAGCGAGCCTGCGGGCCGCAGCCCGAAGGGGCGCGGCGGCGGGCGGGCATCTGCGGCGTTGCCGCTCCTCGACGATGTCATCACATCGCCTGCGTCGCGGCGCCTTGCATCTGCCCGCCCGGCGCTCGCGCCAAAGTGTAAACGTTAT
>JBEKYG010000134.1:0-9291 GCA_049511215.1 Acidobacteriota bacterium
GACAAACAGTTCATGGCGGTACCGGCGGACCTCTTCGAGAGCAACGTTGCGCGCCACTCGGATGGCGAACTTGATTGGGGCGTTGCTCCCTTCCAGCACCCGAGCCGGGTCGCGGGCTACCAGCCACATCCGCATCAACGCCTCCTGGACCACCACCTCCACGTCCACCGCTCGGGCGTACCGTTGCAGGCTGCGGCGCAGCGGGATCTCGATCATCCCCATCCATTCCGCAAACGCCTCTTGATCACCCGATCTGGCGAGTCGGAATGCGCGGTCGGCGCGGTCATCGGTCATGAACTGCCCTCATTTTTACGCCGCTTTCGAAATTGGGGACAGTCACGAATGGCGCTTAGTTGAGAGCGCCCATAATCACCTGTTTGTTCCGCCAAATCAAGTGATTAAGCCCCGAAGGGGGGGGCAGGAAAGCCCAAGGCGTGAGCCCTGGGATCACGAACATTTGGGGAACCAGCCCTGAAAGGGCGGCGCAGGCTGCGCCGCCCTTTCAGGGCTAATCCTTTGCTCTCCGTCAATTCCCAGGGCTTGCGCCCTGGGCTTTCCTGCTGGACCCCTTCAGGGTCCCAATTGAAATCACTATCTAAGCGCCATTCGTGACTATCCCCAATCTCTAAAGTGGTTCGGGCCCCGCATCAAGATGCCGGTTGTGCCGCGGCAATTCAAGAGCCGCGCACTCACTGCAACGTGATGTAAATCTCGACATCTCCGGTTTCGGCGGTACTCCAGCTGAGCCGTGCCTCGCCCTGGTGCCAGCCATGCGGATCATCGAGCTTCAGAGCCATGCGGACCGTGAGGCCCTGATCATGCGGCCCAGTCGGACTGCTCTCCCGGCCCAGCACGGTTGCATTACAGGCGATCCCGTCGCCGAAATCCACGCGTACCGGCATGCCGTCGCGCGGCAGCAAAAATCCCGATATGGGAACTTCAAATTCAAACACAAGCATCTGGCCGTCCACTCGCAATACTCGCGCTTCAGAAATCTCCAAGCTCGCAGCCGCAGTTCGTTCTTCAGCGAGACTGCTCTCTTCCGCCTCGAATGCAGGAGCAGACGCCAGTTCGTAACTCGCATCTGCTTCCTCATGATCCGCGCGATCCTCGGTAAAGTAGCGGAAGGCTTTTTCGACAAAGTTCATGCTCGGCATGGCCCTGGACATCCTCGGCATTGCCTGCGCAGCGGGTGCAGGCATTCCAATCGACTGCATCAGACCTGACCCTTCCGCCGAAACCTCGGCGGGGATTTCAACCGCCAGCCGCTCGCGCCGGCGCGGGTCTTTCGGGTCAACCGTCGGGTTTTCGGAAATCGCGATCAGGCTGGTCATCCTGCTTGCAATCCCGTGGCGCAGGCCGAGAGCCTCGATCTTCGACTCGAGCATTTTGCCCTCGCCACCTTTGCCGACCAGCTTTAGCTCCGTGTCCTCGATCGCTTCGCGGCCGAACAAGGCCCCGAGAGGTAGAGTAGTCTCGGGCAGCATCCCGGAGCCCTTATTGTTGCTCACCGCTGCCCTCTTCACCGGAGGAATTTCCAAGCCGTGAACCCAATCTCCTGCCGCGCCCGCGTGCCGCCCGCGGATTTCCAGATGTCCCCCGGCGTCAGAAACCTCCGCCAGGAGCACCAACGGCTGCCCCTCGAGAACATCCTGGGGCCGCTCGGGCGCCGACGCGACGAGAGCAGAACCGCCTAACTCAAGGTCCGTTAGTACCGGCCGCACGGTCGCCTGCAAGATGCGCCGGGAGGCGGCGCGAGCGTCGTCGTCATCCCCCACGAGTATCTCGACTCCACGCCCGGCGCGTGCGGCTCCGCGGGTAAGCGTCCGGTTGGGCGCAGCACCGATCCCCACCACGTGGAGGCGCGCACCCGGAACCAACCGGCGCAGAACTTCCCCAATCACCTCGCCTTCGAAGCCGATGTAGCCATCAGAAAGAAGGATGACCTGCCGCTGCGAGTCGCGCCGCAACGGGGCCAGCGCTGCCACCATGGCTTGAGTCATCTCCGTTGCCCCGCCGGCCTCAAGCTTGCCGAGCGCCTCCAGGGCACGCCGGATGTTTTTGTCATTCGCTTCCATGGGCTGCTGCACGAGGCGCTCGACGCTTGTGGCAAACGCCAGGATTTCGAATCGGTCGCCCGGATCAAGGCTGCGCAGCAGTTCTTCGGCCACAATCTTCGCCCGGTCGAGGGGCTTGCCTGACATCGAACCGCTGGCATCAATGAGGATCGTCAAGTCGCGGGAAAAGCCTTTGCCTACGGCGGCAGGCGGGGTCAGGGTGATGAGGAGATAGCGGCCATGGTCGCAGGGAAGTCCTTTACCTTCGACTAGGCGTACACCAACCTCCTGTTGAGAGGCAGACCAGCGGATCACCAGGTCCCGGTCTAGCCTCATCTTATCCCGCAGGCCGACCCGCGCTCCGCCGTCTTGGTCATCGAGATCAATCTCATGGCCCGGCGCGATCGGATGGATCGCCGCGACGGGACCGTCCGCCACAAATAAGCTCGCCTCGAGGCGTACCGGAGTGCCCTCGCCCCCGGCGCGGTCGACATCGAGTTTCGCGGCATCTGGAACACGGTCTGGCCCGCCCTCATAGCGCACTCCGGCAACGGTCGGGAAGCGATACTCCCATCGCGCCCCCTGGTCCCCATCCGGCGGCAGGTACGCCAACGGCTGCAGTACCACGATCTCAACCTCCGCCGTCTCCCCCGGCGGCAGGCAGCCCAGCTTCTGAGTGAAGGTGTCGGCTCTGTCCTGCTCGAGCAAAGCGGCCGTGCGCCCGTCGAGAATGGCCTTGCGGTACTCCTCCTGCGCCTCCGCGCGCCGGCGCACCTCGCCCCGGATGATCCGTTGCCCGAGGCGGATGGCGTAGCCGATCACGGCACCATTCGCAGGCAGCGGCAGAGTGTACAGCACCTCCAGCGGCTCCTGGTAAGGATTGCCATAGGTTTGCGTCAAAGTCGTCGCTGCCACGCCCCCCTCGGCACGGGCTTCAATTCGTGCGGATTTCAAAGGGTAAGTGCGGCCATCCAAGGATACCAGCCCTGCCGGGCGGGTCGAATGAGTGCTCGCCATAACGTTGGTATTTGCCATTTCCATCCTCCTGTTACCTGAATATGACGCGAAGGGTGCGTTTAGTGACAATAAATCTACTGCGGATGAATGCAAATCTGATTTTAACCGCGGATGAACGGATAGACGCAGATAATGTAGCAGAGAAAGCGCAATGAAGGACGGATGAGGGTTTTGACCCATCCGCGTCCATCCGCGGTTTCGAGTTTTGCAGGGTGTAATTGGAAGTGGGACTCAATCCTTGCCCCGCCCTGAAAGGGCGGAATAGAACAGCCCAAGGCGTGAGCCCTGGGATCAGACGCCACAGCTTGGGATCAGCCCTGAAAGGGCGACGCAGACTGCTGCGCCCTTTCAGGGCTCGATCCTTGCAACGCCCGTTGTTTCCAGGGCTTGCGCCCTGGGCTGTCCTGCTGGACCCTTTCAGGGTCCGAATCCTTACCCAGCGATATTCACACCCGCCTCCCAATCCCGATTATCGATGATGAGTCCCACTTCCGATTACACCCAGTTTTGCATCTGCGATTGATCCGTTCCCCCTATCTGGGTTAATCTGCGTGAATCTGCGATTAATAAGGAGGGAGCCATCCATGTGTCATTTAAGATGTACTCTTTTGTTTCTGGTAATGATGACCTGTGCCACCTTCGCCGCGGTTGATCAAAACACAGCCGCCGACAAGTACAATCCATTTTTCTCACCCTACACAACGCCGCTTAACACACCGCCGTTTGATTTGATCAAGAACGAACATTTCCTGCCGGCTATCAAGGAGGGCATGCGGCAGCAACAGGCCGAGATCGATGCTATCGCCAACAATTCGGCAGCTCCGACGTTTGCCAACACCCTTGCTGCTTTTGACGCCAGCGGGCAGCTGCTGTCCGAAGTCGGCGCGGTTTTCAGTGCCCTGCAAGGGGCCGACACAACCCCCGCCATTCAGGCCATCGCCAAAGAGATGGCGCCGCTCACGGCAGCTCACAGTGACAACATCAGACTGAACGAGAAGCTCTTCGCCCGCGTCAAGACAGTCTATGACCAGCGTAGCAAGCTCAAGCTCACGCCCGAGGAGCGATTTGTTCTCGAGAACACCTATCGCGATTTCGTACGTGGCGGCGCGCTGCTGAACGAAAAACAGAAAGCGCAGCTTCGCGACCTGAACCAGCGGCTGGCGATGCTGTCGCTGAAATTCGGCGACAACCTGCTAGCGGAAACCAACGATTTCAAGCTGATCCTCGAAAACCGCGACGACCTGGCCGGCCTGCCGCCGTCGGTGGTTGCGATGGCCGAGGAAACCGCCCGACAGGTGAAAATGCCCGGCAAGTGGGTCTTCACGGTCCAGGTGCCGAGCATGACTCCCTTCCTGCAGTATTCAACGAGGCGGGATTTGCGCGAACAGCTGTACCGCGGTTACATCATGCGCTGCGACCGCGGCAACGAGCACGACAACAAGGACACTGTGCGCCAGCTCGTTAATCTGCGGGCCGAGAAGGCGAAGCTGCTCGGCTATGCCAGCTATGCCGCTTTCGTCGTGGAGACGAACATGGCCAAGACCCCCAAGGCCGTGGACGATTTCCTGATGAAATTGTGGACTCCAGCGCTGGCGCGCGCCAAGAATGAAGTGGCCGACATGCAGGCCATCATCGACCGTGAAGGCGGCAAGTTCAAACTTGCCCCCTGGGACTGGTGGTTTTACGCCGAGAAGGTACGCCAGGAAAAATACGCTCTCGATGATGCCGCACTGCGACCCTATTTCAAGCTCGAGAATGTTCGCCAGGGGGTATTCACCTTGTGCGAAAAACTCTACGGCCTGAAATTCACCGAACGGCACGACATCCAGGTTTATAACCCGGAAGTCCAGGTGTTCGAGGTGCGCGAGGCCAACGGCAGCTACGTGGGTGTCGTATATTTGGATTTCTTCCCTCGCGCCGGCAAGCGCGGAGGCGCTTGGTCAAGCTCTTTCCGGCGGCAGTCCTACGACAAGGGAAAACGCATAGCTCCCCTCGCCTCGATCACCTGCAATTTCACCCGTTCCACGGCAAACGCTCCATCGCTGCTCAGCGCGGAGGAAGCAAAAACCTTTGCCCACGAATTCGGCCATACGCTCGCGACTCTCCTCTCGGATAGCACCTTCCGCGGCCGCACCGTGCCCCGGGATGGGGTGGAACTCCCCTCGCAGGTCATGGAAAACTGGGTTCTGGAGCCGGAGTTGCTCACCACCTATGCCAAGCACTACCAGACGGGCGCTGTCATCCCGGCAGATCTCGTCAAGAAAATCCAGAGCAGCAGCCTCTTCAATCAGGGCTTCGAAACCGTGGAATATCTGGCGGCCTCCATCCTCGATATGAAATGGCATGAGCTGACCGCACCCCAGCCCGACGTTGACGTTGATCAATTCGAAACCAGGGCCATGGCCGGCATTGGCTTGATCCCGGAGATCACGCCCCGCTATCGGAGCACCTACTTCAACCACGCCTTCAACGGCGGCTATTCCGCCGGATATTACGTTTACATCTGGGCCGCACAGCTCGATGCCGATGCCTTCGAAGCCTTCAAGGAGAAGGGGCTGTTTGACAAGGCGACCGCCCTGTCATTCCGCAAAAACGTGCTCGAGAAGTATGGCGCGCTCGACCTCATGACCCAGTACAAAGCTTTCCGTGGCGCGGAGCCAAAGATCGAACCGCTGCTCAAACGCCGCGGTTTGCTGGACGTAAAAAAGTAGGAGAGGCTGCAGGCGGAAAGGCTTTTCACCGCCAAGACGCCAAGAGTGTCGATCTTTACTTAAATTCGAGATTCGAGATTCGAAATTCTAAAATCTCGAATCTCGAATTTCGAATCTCGAATCGCCGATTTCTTGGCGTCTTGGCGTTTAATGTTGAAAGAGGTGCGTCTTCACTCGCTCGATTCCCTTTTTTGCGGCTGCAGCGATTTGGCAATCAGGCCGAAACCACCCGCCAGCAGCACGAGCATGACCAGGGTGTTATACAGGCTGGTGCGTCTGAAATAGATGTCCATGTTCATCAATATGCCGGCGATGATAATGGCGAATCCGAGCAGCGCCAGGATCCATCCCACCGTGGACTTGCCATTAAAGAACAGGATCCCGACGCCCAGCACCATGGGAAGCAGGCTCAGGCCAAATGTGTTGAAGCCCCCATAGTGCCACCACGATGTGGTCACCTCCACCTGGTTCAGCAGCAGATAGGCACCGACGCCAGCCATGATCAGGCCGATAAGGAATTGACCCGAGCCTCCAGGTGTTCCGCCCGCTCCGACGAATTTCTCTTTGCTCATCGTTTGTCTCCGTTGCGAAGCGGGAGCATGTCCCTTTTCCCGCCCTGGTCCAGCCCACTTAAATGTCTGGAGCGGTGGAGGGGAATGCCCCCTCAGTGCATCCGCGGTTTTTTATTTTATCGAGGCCAGAATCTGATCCAGGTCCGCGGACTGCTGGTCGAGCTCCTTGCGAAGCGCCGCGTAGCGCTCGATCGCATCGCGGCCGATTTTCTGATCCGCGCTGTTGGTCATGCCATAAAGGTAGGTGATGTGCGTCTGCAGCTCGGGCTTGCTATAGCGTACTGCCGGCGTGATCAGGTGCGATGCCAGCTCGTTGAGCTTCGCCAGCGCTCCGGCGCCGGCCCCGGCCGTGCCGCGCATCTTGGCCTGGGCCTCCAGTAACCGCGCAACCAGCTTGTTCACATCGCTCACAAGGTCGCGGACGTGCATGTTGTGTTCGAACTGCTCGCGCAGATCAGCAGCCGTCACGCCGTCCTTGGTCACGCGTGGATCCTCGATCACGGACAGTGGTTGCGTTGAAATCCACGACCCGACTGTGAGCCGCGCCGTGTAGTTGCCGGGCACGGCTGCCGGGCCGTTCGGTCCCTCCGGGCGCGCGGCGCTCTGCCACGGGCCGGGATAGCGAAGATCCCATGTGAAGCGATGCATGCCGGCGCTCTTGTCGAGGCGCGCCGTACCGCCGCGCACACGAGGTCCCGCCTCATCTTCGTTTACAGGGACTTCGGCGGCGATCGGCTGCTGACGCCCGGCGTCTGCGCTGGAAAACTTCTGGACGACCTTACCTGCTCCGTCGAGGATTTCGAGAGTGATGTCGCTTGAAGACGCGCCGGCGAGGTAGTAGTCGATTGCCGCACCGGACGGCGGATACTGCGGGCCTGCGCCCCGCCCTCCGCCACGCGCCGAGCTTCGGATCGCTTCGCGCGGCTTGAACAGGAACGCCTGCCCCGCGGCCATCTGTTCGCTCAGCTGGTGCAAGGGCGTCAGGTTGTCCACGATCCAGAACGAGCGTCCCTGGGTGGAGAGCACGAGATCCTTGTGCACCACCTTGATATCCGTGACCGGAGTGGCCGGCAGGTTCATTTGGAACGACTGCCAATGGGTCCCGTTATCGAAGGAAACATGCATCCCGAACTCGGTGCCCGCATATAAGAGCCCGGCGCGGTCCGGATCCTCGCGCACCACACGCGTCGGCTCGTCGCTCTCAATCCCGTTCTTGCCGTCCGTGAGCCGCGTCCAGGTCTTGCCGAAGTCGTCGGTGCGGTAAATATAGGGGGCAAAGTCCCCGAGGAGATACCGATAAATCGCGACATACGCCGTCCCTGCGCGGTGCGGGCTCGGCTCGATGTTCTGCACGCGTCCTCCCGGCGGCAGTCCCTTGGGTGTCACATTCGTCCACGTCTTGCCATCGTCGGGCGTCACGAAGACCAGGCCGTCGTTGGAACCCGTCCAGATCAGCCCCTTCTGCACGGGAGACTCGCGGATCGAGTACAGCGTGCTGTACACTTCCTCGCCCGTGCCATCCAACGTGATCGGTTCGCCGCTGTATCCCTGCGTTCCCGCCGGATGCGCGGTGAGGTCCGGACTCATGCGCTCCCAGGTCACGCCCCCATCGCGCGTTCGATGCAAATACTGGGAGCCGTAGTACACGACGCGCGGGTCGTGCGGCGAGATCTCCATCGGCGACACGCGCTGGAAGCGGTACATAAGGTCGCTGCCCGCGTTGCCGTACAGCGACTGCGCGCCGATCCAGTACTGCTGCTCATTGCCCGTGTTCAAATTGAGCCGGCTAAATTGTCCCTTGCAGGAGCCGTACACAACTTCGGGGTTCGTCGGGCTCGGAATGATCGGCCCCGTTTCGCACCCGGGGCCTGTGCGGAAATCCTGCCCATTGCCGAGCGGAAGGCTCGGCACGATGACTGTGTAGTCGTCCTGCTGAGCTCCATACACACGGTATGGGTACTGGTCGTCCACCGCAACCTGATAGATCTCGGCCGTCGGCTGATTGAGCTGCGTGCTCCATGTCCTCCCGCCGTCGAGCGACACATTCGCGCCGCCGTCGTTCGCCTGGATCATGTACTGGGAGTTAGCCGGGTTGATCCACACGTCGTGATTGTCGCCGTGCGGCACGGGCATGGTGCGGAAGGTCTTGCCGCCGTCCGTGCTCTTGTACCAGCCCTCGTCACCCACCCAGACGACGTCGGCGTTGTTCGGATCCACGCCCAGGGTGGTGTAATAAAATGGACGCGTGATCAACGATCCCTGGCCGTTGATGAGCGTCCACGTCGCACCCGCATCCTCCGAGCGATAAAGCCCCGAGCCGGGCTTGGCCTCGATCAGCGCATAAATGCGCTTCGGACTTGACGCGGAGATGGCGATACTGCTCCGGCCAAAAAGCTCGCCCGGCAGCCCTTTGGAGAGCTTCGTCCAGGTGTCCCCTCCATCGGTGCTCTTATAGATACCCCCCTCGAGCGCGCCGCTGATGATCGTCCATGGCTTGCGTTGGCCGTGCCACATCGACGCGAAGATCACGTTGGGGCTGCCGGGCTGGATCTCGAGATCCGCCGCGCCGGCGGTGTCGGAAACGAAAAGGACGTTTTTCCACGTTTTGCCGCCATCCGTGGTGCGATAAACGCCGCGTTCCTTGTTGGGCACAAACGGGTTCCCGCATGCAGCCACGTATGCGATCTCCGGATTCGCCGGATGTACCCGCACCGTGGCGATCTGCCCGACATCGCGCAGCCCGAGAAACGCCCACGTCTTCCCGGCATCCATGGATTTATAGATCCCGCGCCCGATCGACACATTGCTGCGAATCTTGGAGGAGCCCGTGCCCGCGTACACGATATTCGGGTCAGACGGCGCCACCTCGATAGCACCCATCGAACCTACCGCAAAGAACCCGTCCGACACGTTCTGCCAGGTGCTCCCGGCGTC
>JBEKYG010000135.1:0-9241 GCA_049511215.1 Acidobacteriota bacterium
CTGCCTCTCTCCGTGGTTCCACCGTGTGGCGCGCCGCTTCAGTCTCCCTCTGTAGCTTCCGATAAAAATCAATTATGTAAACTTTGGGGCATTTGCCCCGGCCAAGCAGCATTTTATGGCTAGGATGTCGGATCTGCAGTCACGTACTAAAGTGCCAGCAGTTTCTTGAGTTGCTTGTCGATCAGGAATAGCTTGACCGCTTCCCTTTCGATTACGTTCAGGCCCGCCTCCTGAAGTAGGTCGTCGGCGCGATCCTTGAGTCGCGCCAGCATGGCTTCCCGGAGATCCTTCGGCACATCCTGCAATTTGAGGCCATCGAGGCTGTGATCGATGGGGTTCGCTGGATCCCGGAATGGTTTAGGCGTATAGCGCAGCGGCGGCAGGTCATCTGGTTTGCGCATACCGGCATCACCGAGATTGCTTAGAAACGCCTGTGCCTTGATTCGGCCCACATCGTAGTCGTGGTCGCGGTAGTCTTGTTTAAAGAAGCCAACAAACGCCTCAAGTTCGGCCCCGGCCAGTTCGGCGGCGCTGGCCATGATGCCGTAGATGGTCATTACGTCACGTTCGCCGAGGTTTGCTGCAGTTTCGAGAGTGAGAATGGAATCGACCCAGACCTTAGCCACCGCTTCGCCTTTTGCCAGCGTCAAGGCTTGGTATCCCTCGTGATATTGCTGCGTGAGCCGCTGTTGAGCGGCGGCAAGGGATTCTTGACCTTCTGTGCGTCCCGCAAACATCAGCGGGAGCAGCGCTCCGGATGCTGCCGCCAGTGGATCCGATGCGATCTCACCCGACGCTAGCAAGCGCTGAAGCGCCGCGGCGCGCTGGTCGAGTAATTCGATTTGCCTGTTGATTTCTTCTGCCTGGATCCAATCCTGAAATCCGGCCTGCCCGTAGACGGTATTCACGAGCTGCCCGGCAAGGGCTTTGAAATCGGCGTTGTGTTCGTTGAAATCGTTGGATGCGGACGAGCCTTTCACGTGAGGCGCAATAAAAAGGTAGTACCGCCGTTCCGCATCGATGTGTTGAGGGTCTCCAAGATCGACAAGGTTCTTGGCCAATCCCAGGGGTTGGTTTTGGAAGACGCCTCCGTCGGTGTAGCTGAATGTTTCAAACGGCAGGGGGAATACGACGTTCGGAGAATCGTAGTCGCCCCTGGAGCGGACCAGATCCTTGACGCGGAAGGCAAATGGAAAAGCGCCGCACGACACCGCAGCCTGGCGGAGTGGCTCCCAGAAGTCCACACTGTCGGCGTCCTTGTCGATTCCGGCCGTGAGCTCGTCCTGAAATTCGGTGTACGTGAACTGGCCCTTGGGGTCCGGTCTCACTGGATATGTATAGTCGACTCCGTTCAGATTGGACAGCGCCAACCCCAGCCGGATCACACCCGACGTTGCCGGATGCGGATCGGGCGTCGGCGGGACGTGTGTGGAATAGCGCTGGGTGAGATATTGCCTCGATAGCGTATCAACATAGTCGGAAGAGAGAATCGAGTGAGTCGGGTCTTCCGCCGGTTTGAGAGCCAGCAACACCTGGAGGTCGAGATCCTGGACCCAGGCGCGGTATAGCATGTTGGTGTAAGGACCCGCCAGCGAGTCCTTTTCGAAGAGCAGCTTCTGCGCCAGCAGAGCGGCGCTCATGCCTCCAGCCGATGCGCCCGTCAGTACGTCGATGACCACTCGGTCCGCCGGTGAGGTTGCCGGATCCTGGTTGTGCTGGGAGATCGCATCGATGATTTCGTATAACACTCCAGCTTCATAGGCGCCGAGAGAAACGGCGCCGGCTACAGTGATGGCAAGCCTGTAAGGCATGGAAGTTCTCCCAAGTAAACGAATGTAGCGAGGACTACATCCTCTAACTGGTTGTCCAAGTATTACACTCTGGAAATTCTATCAATTTCAAAACGATAATGCGGGGAAATGCACAAATCCTGGGCGGTCGGGTAGGACGAAGGCGCGGACCGGGCTTCGAATGATGCCGACGTTTCCATCGTCCCACCTAAAGTCCCGTACGGTGGGTTTTCCCCAGTACGGTTTCAAGGCCAGCATCTCAGACAGGACCTGCCTGACGGCGTCTCGGTTAAGCCTGCTCCCGGCATACCCGGACAGTCGTTCGGTTTGTCTCCATCCTTCGCACACTTCGGTACCCGCAAAGTGCCTGGGTCTGTGCCCAAGACTACCGGTTCGTCCATGTGCCGCTGTTCGAAAGGCTTCCGCCTCTCTACCCCAGGGGTCCTTGGCTCGGGTTCCGAGTTATATTGTCTCGATCCGTCATGGCCTAGTACGACCCCATGCGCCAGTACCGCAGGCACGCTGCGATTTCGCTTCTCGCTTATACGCAGCGCCTTCGCTGTGCGGGAGCGCCTAGGCGACCCGCGGGACCTTCCCTACTTTTGCGGCTGTGCTTTCCGTGCATGTTGCCGACCCTGCTCCGGCGGTCCGCCGCGCCTTCCCATTGTACTCACACGGCGATTTCAGGCTTCCTCCAACAATCACGGAGTCGCCACCCACAAAATCGTCTCTGACAGCAATATCCGACGGGTTATTCGATTTCGGAGCTGCATCGTTCTCGTTATGTTACGACCTGCACGTTTGCCTAGCCCTCCTGACTGGCTACGACGAGATGAAGCCACGTGCACTTCACCGCGCCCTCTGAGGTACATTGTCACTCCCGCTTTTTGACGCTGCTCGTTACCGGGCAACGTTGGGAGTCAGGCTAGATGGGCGAACGGGAAATCTCCCATCGTCGGGACTCTCACCCGACAAGTCACAGCAGCTAGTGAGGCTGCACGATAGTCGAAACAAGCCGCGTTCCGGGATCCGAACATGGCTGGGATGGCTTAAGGCCGGGGACGCCCTATTTCCAGCCGAGATAACCCATAATTCGGATATCGCACCACGGGAAATAGGGTGGCGTCCGGTTTTCACATCACCAAATTCTTTATGCTCTCCCTTGAGTCAAATCAAGCCCGTGCCGATACAGAAACGGAATTGAGAATGTATCTCGCTCTGATCTTCTTCCCTTCGAAAAGAAACCGATCGCAAGAAGGTCTGCGCTGATTCCCTTCCAGTCGGAACCGAGAAGTCCGCGAAGCGCTGTCTCGTCATAGTCTGTCTTCCCACCGGCGAACTTTTCGATGTGCCTCCACAAGTGTGGAAACTCGGCTTGCAGGTAAGTCTGTTTTTTACGCTTGGACAGTTCCTCAAAACCGTACTGAATCGCCGAAGAGCCGATGATCCATTCGATTGTGCCATCGGGATCTCCCGCGCAAGCATCCTGCTGTTTTTGCTTGGCACGAATAATAAGGTCCAGCACATCTCGCGGAGTGACAACACCTCGTCCGTCAGCACATCGGTTACAGATCCAACGAAGTGTTTGGCTCTGCTTCGGGCCTCTGTACACGGTCGGTGGAAACACCATATAAAAGCATCGTTCCCTATAAGCAGCACTGGCGTCAATCTGCGCCCGGTTAATTTTGAGGAAAGCCGAGAGAGCCTCATTGGCAAAGAATCGCTTAACCACCATCGCAAGTATCTGATCGTTTGTCCATTTCAATGTATCAGCTTGGCGAACTGTGACATGAGTGAGGGCAGTGAAGCCATTCTCGGACTTGACTACCTGATCCAACATATCATCGCGCAGGAAAACTTTAACTCGGACGTTTCCAGAGGCGAAATAACGCATTGCACGCAAGAGCCCACGAAGCGCCTTTTCTTCCACCTCAGAACGGCGAGGGAAAATTTCATCCAGTCTATCCACCATTAGCCAAAGAGACAGCCCGGTTTTGGCTAAGACTGAATCCAGGGTCGCTTTTATGTCGTTGACGTACTTGGGGAGTTGATGCTCTCCCGTGGGCGATTGGCTCGATCTGGCGGGCACGGTTTTCTTCGAACCAAAGAGGTCCAGTTCCCAGTCACCAGTTCCATCTGGCGGGCTGTACTTCAGCTTGGGACGCCAGGATGTCAGCACGTGAAGAGACCACTCGAGAATGTCCCGCAAAGATTTCCTCGCCCTGATCTCCGGAATTCGCGCGCTAGCGCATGCCCGGCGAAATCGGTCGATCTCCGCCTGGGCATCTCTTAGGAATTCCTTGTATCGACTTCCTTTTATGAAATGCTCATGAGCGAGCGATACGAGGTAGATACACCAGAAGTTGATAAACTCCTCTTCTGAGAGTCTTGAAAATCGATCTGTAAAGGCATGGAACACCGGGTCACCAGGCGCCTGTATCCCATGAGCAACCACTACCTTGCGCTGCTGTAAGAGAAAGTCCGGCAGGAAGTCCGCAAAAATGCGAAAGAGAGCGCTCTTGCCAGAACCCTTAGTGCCAGGGACAAGATCAACGCGATCACCCAGAAGGTCTGTAAACGCAGACGTCTCGACTCTCGCACTCTCCAGCAGTGCGTCCGATTCAGCGACGGACGATCCAAGGTCCAAGGCTTGCAGAAGATTGGCCACCATCTTGTTTTTATGACTCATTTTTGCCATTCCAGAAGATATCGTTTGTGTTAATCGGGTGCCACGTACAATCTATATTAGCATTATCTTATCCATTCGCGCCACGTCATGAGTGGTCTGTCCTCACATTCGGTCCAAAAGAGTAGTTCATGAGTCGGAGTAATCCTTCGGGAACTCACTCGCGACTTTTCCTTGCCGAACACCATCGAAAAGACCTTCACCGGACTCCGTGCCGAATCTCAAGGGGGTCATCGTCCTTGACGCTTCAATCCCTGCTCAGAATTCGCCCGCTTGCCTGCATGGAGAAAGAATTCCGCATACTCTCATCAGCAATCTGCCGTATGATCTCCCCAACAGAAAAGAGCATTTGCTTGTTATTCTTCGAGGATCAACAGAAATATTGGGTCAGGTAAAGTAGCACGCGCGTGCTGAGATGTTGGTCCAAATCTCCTCACGATTGCGCTTACAAATATCGGAGATATTGAGATGATGGCGACGACAAAGCGAACCAGCAAACGATCCGGATCTCGAAAGCTGACTGGCACCCAATTAAAGCATCTGGCGATGAGCCACGCGGAGTTGCTTGCCCCGATGGCCCCAAAAGAAGGGGAATCTGATCCGTTCCTCGGACATGCACGGGCTGTGGTAATCGTATGCGCCTGTGCGAATACGAGTCCAACGAACCTCCCACGCACTCTGGCCCAATTAGGGGTGAACGGAATCCCGTTTCAAACGTGCGTGTTCAACGGAGTGGAACATGTGGGTTACAGCATCGACATCGACGCCATTCCCAATTCGCCGAATACCACGCTGCTCCAGGTGGTGAATGTGATTCAGAATGCCCCGAGAAAGGTGTAGGGTTACCCATGCGAGCCTATCTTTTTTGCCTTCTGCTTGTGACCGGATTCTGCTCTGCCTTCGGTTTTCCGTTATGGGCCGACGCGCCCAAGATTGCCGGAGCCTCGGTCGACCCAAACAATCGACGTCACATCATTGTAGACTTTGACAATCCTGTCCCGGCAGCGGCAGCTGTGGACCAGAAGGAATACTGGATCGTGTATCAAAGGACAGGTACTCCCGCAAAGTCAACTTCCGCGAAACGGCTGGATGTTGAGCGGGTGGATGCGGCCGGTCTAGTTCCGCCATTGCATGAGAAGCACGTTGATCTATACCTCAGAGAGGAAATTGTCGGCAAACCCTCCATCAAGGAAGTTCAAATTTGGCTCGCGAACTCGACGGACCTGGTCCGAATCGATCCACTGACCAAACCTTCTCAGCTCGGAACGGGCTTTAACGACAGTGCCGGAATGTTGACGGGTGCTAAGAGCAAATCCGATGCCGACGTTTACTTCAATGGTTCGTATACCGCAGTCAAAGACGGCGATCCAGTGTACGACATCGACGCCTTTGCCGGCTATATGCGGGCCTTACAAAAGGATGACCATTTCTATGGTCGGTTGGGCTTGTACGGGCAGGTGCGGACCAAGACGTCTCCCGTGGTAGACCCGAATTCGTTTCTGACGTATTTTGTTTATCAAAACGTTTTCGGCAATGGTGGTAAGCAAATACCGCCACCTGATCCTAGGGCAGGAGTTCCTTCCGCACGAAGCGGATGGTGGCGGGGGTTTCAATCGCCCATTTTGAACTATCGGGTCTTTGGCGCGGAGTTCGACAGGACAGCGAAGGAGGTGAATCTGATAAACAGTCCTGTGATTACGGTACCGTTTTTACCCATTGCTCCGCCCAAGGATCTCAGCAGCAAGGTAGCCTTGTGGCCTCAATTCAATTTTCTTTTTGGCACGGAGTTCGTTTATGTCCGCAAGAGCGTACTGGCTCCAACAGGACAGTGGCATACGCGAGGCCTCCTGGGCGCTACGTTCGCCACCGGTTACGCGGCGAAGACGAAGCTCTTTGATTCTGTGCAGCTCACTTCCTCGTGGCAGGTCCGGCTCCCTTCAGCGCCCGAAATCTTTTATGACTCGAAGTTTGCGCCTATTGATCCGTCAACCGGCAAGCCGAACCTGAAGAAGACGCCGCCAATGCTGGGCACCCAACCGCGTCATAGTTTCGATACGAAATTCACCTATAACTACGCGGCATGGGGGGGAGTGACATTCGAGTATAGCTACGGCAGCTTGCCGCCGGCATTCAACAAAACCAATCACTCATTCGCATTTGGCTTGACGTTCACATTGCAGCAAGCGAGTTTCGGACGCTATTCGATCTTGCGGCAGTGACGACATCGCGTTCCGAGTACTCCGATATCATTGTGGGCCACCTTCCACCTGTGAAATGGACCTGCTGGCAAAAAATCGGTGCCAGAGAATTATTTCCCTAATTGCGAGAGGAGGGGACCTCCCCGGGGATCGCCTGGGATTTGGGGAAAGAGTCGTCACCGATTTTTGCAGAGATTGGCCGGTTAAGGCGACACACAGGCTTGCATCATGAATATCGGCTTGCGAAGGTTGCTGCCTGAAAATCGAGGTACTGTTGATCCGGTCCTTGTGACATTTTTGCGGAGCACAGCCTCCCGCCGTTGGTTCGAGGCATTACAGAGTGAATGCGCCGTAGTCCTCGGTTTGGGCGATGTCGTCGTCGATGCTCAATTTCCCGCCGCAGATCTTCCGTTCTGGCGCCGATTGGATCAGGTGTGCGCGCGGTCGGAATAAGGCTGTCTCCCGATATCCGGTGGAGCCGCAAAGCCAGGCATATTGCGCCAAGCTCGCGTCGCGAATGAGGCTGCAGGTCAAGCTAGATCCATAGACTCCGATGGAGTAGCTCGTTTCCGCCGCTCCGAAGACCTGATTCACCGCGTAAAAGTATTCGGCGATCGGGCCTTGAACTGTTGCCGAATCCGGATCGAAATCAACAGCGAAGTAAATGGCACTGCCCTCGGGCTGGCCGGCCTGGGCGGCAAGCTCCAGTGCCTTTTGTGCACTGCAGGCGCCCAGCGCCCCGCTGAAGAACCTGGCGTCATTCTGTCTGTCTTGATAGACAACCACGATCTTCAGTCCTGCCGCCGAGAGAGCCGACGCTTCCCCCGGAGTCAGGATCTTTGACGACCCGATTCGCGAGTAGTAGCGGGCGACAAACTGCATGCCCGCGGCTACGATGCAACTGGCGAAATCTGCGCAGTTGACGCTGGCATCCATCCCACGCATTGACTCATTAAAAATCACACTACCAGGTGATCGTTGCCTCATCGAAAATCACACCAGTTGCTGACGTCTTTAAAGCACAACTGGAGGAAAGGATGAGGCAAAAAATGAGTCACAGTTCATGTAAGGAGCTGCTGGACCGATTGGTACCGAGATACCGGATTTCACCCTGGAAAGAGAAAGGACGCATTCTAGATGAGTTTGTTGCGGGCACCGGGTATGACCGCAAACACTCTGTCAAGCTTTTGAACCGGGGAATCCAAGCTGATCCACCCAAAAAGCGGATGCCGCCACGCTGTTACGGTGAACCTGTTCGGCTGGCGTTGATTACAGTCTGGAAGGCCGCAAATCGCATCTGTGCCCGACGATTGATGCCCTTCCTCGCGGATTTCGTCGCCGCCCTGGAGCGCTTTGGACACCTCTCGCTCGACGAGGATGTGCGCGAGTGTCTACTCGCCATGAGCCCGGCAACTGCCGATCGCCTGCTGTATCGCGAACGGCATCCACCGGGATCAACCATTTCGACGACACGTCGCGGCAAGCTGCTGAAGCACCTGATCCCCGTACGGACATTTTTCGACTGGAACGACCTGGCACCCGGGTTTGTGGAGGCGGACCTGGTGGCGCACTGCGGTAACAATGTCGAGGGCGCTTATTTGAATACACTGACCCTGACCGATATTGCTACAGGCTGGACGGAATGCCTGGCCTTACTTCGGAGAAGCGAAGCCGACGTCAGCGCAGCAGTCCACGCTGTGAGGCAGCGCCTTCCATTTCCACTTCTCGGCCTGGATACTGATAACGGCGGCGAGTTCATAAACTACGATCTGCTGCGCTACTGTGAAAAGGAGAAGATTACTTTCACGCGGTCGCGAACCTATCGAAAGAATGATCAGGCCCATGTTGAGGAAAAGAACGGCTCGGTTGTACGCCGATTGGTTGGATATGACCGCTATGAGGGAATGGACGCCTGGCGAGCCTTGACGTCACTCTACGGGGTACTTCGTCTGTATGTTAATTTCTTTCAACCTTCCGTGAAGTTATTAAGCAAGGAGCGCAAGGAAGGACGGACCATAAAGCGGTACGATAAAGCACAGACCCCGTACCAGCGCATCCTGAGTTCAACGGCTGTCGGTGAGGACCCCAAGATCCAATTGCGGGAATCGTACGAGAGCCTTGACCCGGTGGCGATTCTCAAAGACATGGAACGCTTGCAGGATCAGTTTTGGGAATATGCACACAAGAAATGCAGTCCGGCGACCGGCATCGTGAGCGCGTCTGATTTGATCGCGAGAGATTCTGTGCCGCCGAAGCCGGCTGTGAAACTGTCGCCCGATAGCGAGGAGAAATCGCCAGGGGTTTCCAAAACAACCCGGATGTATCGACGCACCAAGAAGCCGAGCGTGCCGCGCACCTGGCGAACACGCATAGATCCCTTCGCCGATGTCTGGAGACAAATCCACCTTCAGCTGGAGATTGATCCGAGTCGCACTGCCAAGGAATTGTAACCGTTTAGCCTCTAAGAAAAAAATGCAGCTTTTTTCGAAAAACAGGCTGGACAAACCGCGACATTTTTGTTACCGTAGGATGGATGCAAGTCGCCAAAGTTCTCAGGCATCTCCATC
>JBEKYG010000136.1:0-9236 GCA_049511215.1 Acidobacteriota bacterium
GCGACTGGACGACGGTCGATGTGGGCCGCAGAGTGGCCGTGATCGGCGGCGGCAATACGGCCATCGATGCCGTGACCGAGGCAAGGCGCCTTGGAGCCGAACGGGTCATGATCCTGTACCGGCGCAGCCGGAAGGAAATGCCGGCCTATGATTTCGAATATGAACTCGCGATGCGTGATGAGGTCGAATTCCATTTCCTGGTCGCACCGGTGCGGATCCTGGGAACCGATCATGTGGAGGCAATTGAGTGCATTCGTATGCAGCTCGGTGAATCCGATGAAAAGGGGAGACGCCGGCCGGAGCCGCTCCGCGGCTCGGAATTCCAGATCGCAGTGGATATGGTGATTGAATCTGTGGGCCAACGTCTCGAAGAGACTTTCCTCACCGGCATTCCAGATTTGAGGATAGATCGCGACCGGTTGTGGGTGGATCCCGGGACCCTTCAGACCAGTAATCCAAAGTACTTCGCGGGCGGGGACATTATCAATGGCGGCAAAGAGGTCGTGAACGCCGCGGCCGATGGCAAGCGCGCAGCGCACTCCATCGACCGGTGGCTTTTCCCGGAGAAGCACAGGGTGAAACCTCCTCAGCCTCCGTTCCCCGAATGATCCGTGAAGTCTTTGAGTCTTGGAGTCTCAGCGATTGTCCGCGGTCTAAAGTTGAAGCCTCCAAGGAAAACATGCTTCACGTGGGTATGGCTTCTGTAGTGGTTTTGCTTCTATGGGAGTGAGAAATGGTCGACTTGTTGGTAGACTGCGGCGGCATAAGGTCGCCGAATCCCTTTTGGCTCGCATCTGGCCCACCCACAAACTCGTCCTACCAGGTGTGCAAGGCCTTCGAGAAAGGGTGGGGAGGAGCGGTGTGGAAGACGATCGGTGAACCGGTAATGAATGTCGTCAACCGGTATGGCGGCATCGACTACAACGGACAGAAGATTCTCGGCCTGAACAACATCGAGCTCATCAGCGATCGTCACATCGAGGTCAACCTGAAGGAAATTGCTGAGACCAAGAAGCTTTGGCCCGATCGTGCCGTGATTGTTTCCCTGATGGTCGAATCGAAACGCGAAGCCTGGCATGATATGGTTCGCTGCACTGTCGACACCGGGTGCGACGGTATCGAATTGAATTATGGGTGCCCGCACGGCATGAGCGAGCGCGGCATGGGCTCGGTCGTCGGGCAGGTACCCGAGTATTGCCGGATGATCACGGAATGGGTCATGGAGGTTTCGACCATCCCCGTACTGGTCAAGCTCACGCCCAATGTTGCCGACATACGGTTTCCCGGCCGAGCGGCCAAGGATGCCGGGGCGAACGGCATTTCGCTGATCAACACCTTCAACGCGATCATGGGCATCGACCTGGACACCTTCGAGCTCATGCCCTCGATCGACGGCAAGGGCGGGCATGGCGGTTACGCCGGGCCTGCCGTCAAGCCCATCGCGCTCCACACGGTCTCCGTGATTGCCGGCGATCCCGAAATCGGCCTGCCTATCTCCGCGATCGGCGGCATTTCGACCTGGCGCGATGCCGCGGAGTTCCTCCTGTTGGGGGCGACCACCGTGCAGGTCTGCACCGCGGTAATGCATTACGGCTTCCGCATCATCGACGATCTGCTGGAAGGGCTGACGAACTGGATGGAGGAAAAGGGAGTACAAAACCTCGAGGCGATCCGCGGCCAGTCTCTCCGCCGTATCGCCGATTTTGGCAACCTGAACCTGCTATACAAGGCCGCGGCGCGTATCGACGAATCGAAGTGCATTCAGTGCAACCTGTGCTATATCGCCTGCGAGGACGGGGCGCATCAGTGCATCGACTTGATTGAGACCGATGGGAAGAAGCGTCCCAGGATACGAGAGGCGGATTGCGTCGGCTGCCGCCTTTGCTTCCTGGTGTGCCCCGTGGACGGATGCATCTCCATGGTGCGCCTCGATGACGGAAGCGAAGCCATCAGCTGGAATGAGCTTATGAAGCAACTGCCGCAGCCGCTCACATGGGAGGCGCTGCGACAATTCCAGGCCAAACACGGAATTCACCTTCATTAGTGCGGAGGTAACCATGTCCACACTCATTCGGAATGGGCGCATCATCACCGCGGAGCAGGATTACGTCGCGGACATATACGTCGAGAATGAGAAGATCACGACCATCGGCGCGGGATTGAAGGCCGAAGCCGCGACCGTTATCGATGCCGCGGGGAAATATGTGATTCCCGGCGGCGTTGATGTCCACACCCACATGGATATGCCCTTCGGCGGCACGGTTTCGAGCGACGATTTCGCAACCGGCACGCGAGCGGCGGCATTCGGCGGCACTACCTGCCTGATCGACTTCGCGATTCAAGCCAAGGGAACCCGAATCCGTGAAGCTCTCGACACCTGGTGGAAGAAGGGCGCGAAGGCAACAGTCGATTACGGCCTGCACATGATCATCACGGACCTGCCCGAAGCCCACCTTGAAGACATGAACGAGATGGTCCGCGAGGGTGTGACCAGTTTCAAGCTCTTCATGGCCTACCCGAATGTGCTCATGGTCGACGACGCCACCATTTTTCGTGCCATGCGTCAAACGGCACAAAACGGCGGGCTGGTCTGCATGCATGCCGAGAACGGGGGCGTAATTGACCTGCTGGTACAAAAGGCGATTGCTGAGGGCAAGACGGCTCCGATTTACCATGCGTTGACACGGCCGACGACAGCCGAAGCGGAGGCGGTGAATCGGGCCATTGCGTTGTCACAGATGGCCGAAGCGCCCGTCTACATCGTTCATTTATCCTGCGCCGAAGCGTTGGAGAAGGTGGCTGAAGCGCGCGACCGGGGCCTGCCCGCATTCGCGGAGACCTGTCCGCAGTATCTTCTCCTCTCGATCGAGGATCTCGCGCGCCCGGACTTCGAGGGAGCCAAATACGTGTTCACGCCGCCGCTGCGCGAAAAGTGGCATCAGGACAAGCTTTGGGAAGGCCTGCGCAAAAACACGCTGCAGGTAGTTTCCACCGACCATTGCCCGTTCTGTTTCAAGGAGCAGAAGGAACTCGGACGCGAAAGCTTTGCCAAAATTCCCAACGGTGGGCCAGGCGTGGAGAACCGGCTTCAGTTGCTGCACCACCATGGCGTCAATGGCAAACGCATCAGCCTCAATCGCTGGGTCGAGATCGTGTCGACCGCCCCGGCAAAGATGTTCGGCCTATACCCGCGCAAGGGCACTATTGCCGTGGGCAGCGACGCAGATATCGTGGTCTGGGATCCCGAGCAGGAGATTACTATCTCGGCGCAAACACACCACATGCGCGTCGACTATTCCATGTTCGAGGGCTTCCGGCTAAAGGGCAACGCCGAGAAGGTGTTGTCGCGCGGCGCCGTGGTCGTGGACAAGGGGCGCTGGCTGGGCCGCGATGGCCAGGGCCGCTTTGTGCGCCGCGACGCCTATGCCGGCGCTTGGAAGTAAGATGACCCTCAGTCTGCGCCGGAAAGGGCTCTTAACCGCCAAGACTCCAAGACGCCAAGAAATCAAGTATTAAAACACTTGGCGCCTTGGAGTCTTGGCGGTTGATTTGGTTGCTGCTTCGATGTCAGCTCATCCAATTGACTCGGGACTCAGGGTTCCACTTGATCGTTGTCTTCTTGAGCCGCGTAAGAAACTCGATCGAACTCTTGCCGGTGATGTCTCCGGACCCGAATTTCGACTCATTCCAGCCTCCGAACGAGAAAGGTTCTCTCGGTACCGGCACGCCGATGTTGACGCCGATCATTCCGGCGCTTGCGCGTTCGATCACATGGCGCGCCATGCCGCCGCTTTGCGTGAACACCGAGGCGGCATTGCCGTACGGAGAACTGTTCTCTATCTTCAAGGCTTCGGCCACGGAGGAGGCGCGCAGGATGGCGAGGACGGGCCCGAACACCTCTTCCCGGGCGATGCGCATCTCCGGCCTGACGAAGTCGATCACCGTCGGTCCGACATAGAATCCATTTTCCTTGCCCGCCACGACACAGTTTCGACCGTCCAAGAGCACCTTTGCCCCCTGCTGCTCGGCTTCGGTGATGTATCCCTCGATTCGTTCCTTGGCCTTTTTGGAAATCACGGCGCCCAGGTTTTTCCCGGGGACGATTTTTCTTGCCTCGTCACACAGCTTCTCGATGATGGGATCAATCGGACCGACTGCCACCATGACTGCGGCGGCCATGCAGCGCTGGCCGGCGCAGCCGGTCATGGACGCGGCGACGTTCGTGGCGGTCATTTCCTCGTGGGCGTCGGGCAGAACAATGAGGTGATTTTTGGCGCCGCCGAGACAGAGCGCGCGCTTGAGGTGTGCGGTCGCTCTCATGTAGACGACCCGTGCAACTCGAGTCGAACCGACGAAAGTGAGCGCATCGATGCCAGGATGGTCGCACAAGGCTTCGACTGCCGCCTGCCCGCCGTGCACGATGTTGAACGCACCATCCGGCAGCCCCGCCTCCTTCAGCAGATCGGCGATGCGGAGAGAGCTGAGCGGCACCTGTTCGGAAGGCTTGAGAATCACGGTGTTTCCCAGCACCAGAGAGTTGGGAATGGTCCAGTTCGGGACCATATTCGGGAAGTTGAACGGCGTGATGGAGGCGATAACGCCGACCGGGTACCGGTCAATGCGACACTCAACCCCTCGGCTGACTTCCAAAATCTCTCCCGTCGCGAGCTGGGGCATGGAACAAGCAAACTCGGTCACTTCGATCGACTTTTCGATCTCCGCCATTGCCTCGCTTAAGGTCTTGCCGTTTTCCTCGTGCACCAATTGCGCCAGGCCCTGGGCGTTCTTCTCAAGGAGGGCGCGGTAGCGAAAGAGGATTTGAGCCCGTTCCTTGATGGGCATGCCCGACCAGGACGGAAAAGCAGCGCGCGCGGAGACTGCGGCGGCATCAACCTGCGCTGAGGTTGAAAGAGGTACGCGTGCGATCTGCTTCCCGATCCCTGGATCGACAACCGGCAGGTATTCAGCGTTCTCGAGCGAGACAAACCGGCCGTTGAGGTAATTCTGAACAGTGAGGATTTCCATTGCCATACTCAGAACCTCCTTCAGATGCTTTCGACACGAAGCGAGGGATCCAGCTCTTCCAGGGTGACGAGGCGGTGGCCCTCGAGGTCAAACTGAAATAGCGCCAACCCCATCGTGAAAACATCGATGGCATTTGCGCCCGACATCAGCGGTTCATCGCCGGTCTCCAGCGCATGAATCAAATCGTACACCAGATCGGGCCGAACTCGTTCCAGCATGACCCGGTAATCTGAGAAGAGATGGGAATCAGGAATTTCCCAATCCCTGCCGAAATCGGTCAACCGCTGCTTGTCGATATCGGCCCCTGCCACCAGGGTGACAGCCGGATGCTGTCTGTACCAACCGGCATGTGAGTGTGGCTTGGACCTGAGCGGATCTCTCTCCAGGAGAGAGGCTATGCGGCCGGTTCCAATGATGGCAGCGCGATACTGTGACATCCCAATTCATCCCTGCAAGCCATGAATGCGCATTTATAATACTTCTGTCGGCAAGCTGCAATCCAATCTGCCGCATCCCGAACTATAGGGCAGGGGTTTACATCTCTCCCAGGTTTACCTCTTCGCCTTGGAGTCTGACGGGCAGAAGCCCGCAGCCCTCGGGTTTCTCTGTTTCACGTATATCTGCAAGCGAAGCCGGCGGGGGAACTTCACGATCCACGTCCGGGCGATGCGCAAGCGGCTCAAGCGCAGTCTTAGGAAGCTGACCGCCTGGTGCCAAGAACCTCGGCATGATCCTGTTGAGCAACAGCAGGAAGCCCTCAATGGGAAGGTCCGGGGCCATTACCAGTACTACGGGCGGCCGACGAACTACCGAGGTTTATGGAAGATCCTTCGATTGGTCCGTAGAATCTGGATGAAATGGCTCAACCGGCGGACTCGTGGCAAGAGACTAAACTGGGATGCGTCTGCGCACTTTCTCTCGCGACATTGCTCTTGACAATCTAGGGAACAGGCATATCCTACCCTTGACTAGCTAGAGGAGCACTCTTATGACCGAAGAACCATGCGATCTTGTTCAGGGCACCTTGGACATGCTCATCTTGAAGACCTTGAATCTCGAGCCCATGCACGGGTGGGGAATCACGATCCGCATCCAGCAGATCAGCAAGGGAGTGTTTCAGGTCAATCCCGGTTCTCTCTTTCCTTCGCTGCGACGGCTGGAGCGTTCGGGTTGGCTGCGAGCAGAGTGGAGAGCGACGGAAAACAACCGGCGCGCGAAATATTACATCCTCACGGCTTCAGGCCGAACCCGACTCAAGGCCGAAACTCGGGAATGGGGCCGGCAGACGACCGCTATTGCGAGAATTCTGGAAGCATCCTAGGAGGTGAGGTGATGTCACTGCTCCGAATCATAGCGAGCGGGTTGCATGCTCTATTCCGGAAAGAGCGGCTGGAGCGTGACGACGACGAGGAACTCCGCGAATATTTGAAGATGGCGATAGATGACAAGACCAACGGAGGCATGAGCTCCGAGCAGGCGCGGCGAAACGTGCGACTGGAAACCGGTGGGCTAGAGGCAATCAAAGAAGAAGTGCGTAATGCTGTACGGGAGTCTCTCCTGGAAACCGTATGGCGTGATCTGCGGTTCGGTGCGCGCATGCTCCGGAGGAATCCCGGATTCACCGCCATCGCCGTCTTGACCCTCGCTATCTGCATCGGTGCCAACACCGCGGTGTTCAGCATCATGAACACGACGTTGCTTCGTCCGCTGCCCTTCAGGAAATCCGCGCAGATTGTCCTGCTTTGGGGGACCAATGCGGGCGGCTTCGGCTGGCGGGGCAAGACGGGGTTTTCCGCACCCAACTTCCTGGACTTCAGAGAACAGAACCAGGTATTTGAGCACATGGCAACCTTTAACAGCGCGCGATTCGCACTCACCGGGGAGGATGATCCGCAGTTCATTGATGCCGGTATCGTGACCTCGGACTTTTTCAAGGTGCTTGACGTTCAACCGGTTCTGGGCCGCGCGCTGCTCCCGGAAGATGAGCAGGCCGGACGCGATCATGTAGCCCTGCTGAACTACTCGCTCTGGCGAGGACGCTATGGCTCGGATCCGAACATCGCCGGCCGGATAATCAAACTTGATGCTATTCCCTATATTGTGATTGGCGTCATGCCTGACTTTGAGTTCTCCATACCCGGTTACTATCAGCAGAGGGACTTGTGGCTTCCTGCCCTGCTCCCACGAGACAATGCCGGGCGCGGCCACGATTACCTCGGCGTGATTGCACATCTCAAACCCGGGGTGACCTTGCAGCGCGCGCAGGTAGATGCTGATGCAATCATGGCGCGGCTAGGAAAGGCATATCCGAAGGACATTTCAGCGGGGGACCGCACCTTGGTTGTGAATCTCCATGACCAGATTGTTGGAGATATACGCCCCGTGGTCCTTATTCTTTTCGGTGCGGCCGGCTTCTTGCTGTTGATTGCCTGTGCCAACGTGGCCAACCTGCAACTGGCGCGCGCCGCGGTGCGCCAAAAGGAAATCGCGCTGCGCACGGCGCTGGGCGCCAGCCGTGCGCGTGTTTTGCGGCAGATGCTCACCGAAAGTGTGTTACTCGCGGGGATCGGGTGGGTGCTCGGCGTTCTGCTTGCATCCATGGGAATCGACCTGCTGCTCCGGCTCCAATTGGTCACTATTCCCGGGGGAATGAAGGTCACCATGGATTCCTGGGTGCTGCTCTATTCCATGGCGATCTCGTTGCTCGCAGGGATCGTATTCGGCCTGGCTCCCGCTCTCAGTTCCTCCTCGCTGAGTATGTATGCGCCTCTTAAGGAGGGCGTGAGAACTTTCGCTACCGCTCACGGCGGGGCTAAGCTGCGCAGTGTACTGATCATAACCGAGGTCGCTCTATCGATGATCCTGCTGATCGGAGCTGGACTCCTGTTGAGAAGTCTTGTCCGTCTGGTCGACGAAAACCCGGGCTTCGACACGAAGAACATTCTCACCCTGCACTTCAATCTGCCGAAGTATTCCTTTTCGCAGGCATTCAAACAGGCGGCGTTCTATCAACAGCTCATGGAAAAAGTGGGCAGCCTGCCGGGAATCATAGCGGTCGGGGCAACCAACGATCTTCCGCTCACGGGCGGTCAAGACTCGGACAGTATTTCCGTGGAAGGACACGGTCCGATCAATACATCGAGTCATGATCTCGCCGTTCAAGACCGGTTGGCGACTCCAGAGTACTTCAGGGTGATGGGCATACCGCTGATCGCGGGCCGCACCTTTACTGAAGCGGATGCAGGTTCCGCGCCACCGGTCGCTCTGATAAATCGGACCTTCGCAAATCGCATTTTTGGAAAAGAAAACCCGATCGGCAAACGCCTGACGTTCGGAACCCAACGTTCATTCTTACCGTGGGTAACCATTGTCGGCATCGTTGGTGACATTCGGGACTTCGGGTTGGACCGGCGGCCCAGCAGCGAAATCTACGTTCCCTACCTACAACAGAACTTATTGCCATACAACCCTTTGCCCCATATGCACCTCGTTATGCGCACGACGGGGGATCCGAACAGTCTCGTCACCGCGGTATTCGAACGGATACACGAGCTTGATCGAGAACTGCCGATTCCCATGCATGAAACCATGGAGGGAGTCTACGCAGGATCGCTCGCCGAACGGCGTGCCATCGTGCTTTTGCTCGGCGTGCTGGCCGGAATCGCGATCATATTGGTTGCCGTGGGCGTCTACGGGGTGATTTCCTACTCCGTCGCTCGCCGCACTCACGAGGTCGGCATCCGCATTGCGCTCGGCGCACAAGCGCGCGATATCGCAGCCCTCATTCTAGGCGAGGGATTGACTCTGGCGTTAGCGGGCGCATTGCTCGGACTGGCAGGTGCGATTTCTGTGACGCATGTCTTGTCTGCCATGCTCTATGGAGTGAGCGCAACGGATACAACAACATTCCTGGGCATAGCGTGTCTGCTTATCGTCGTTGCGCTTTTGGCCAGCTACATCCCTGCGCGCCGAGCAATGAGAGTGGATCCACTGGTCGCATTGCGGTCTGAATGACGCATTTCGCGGACAGACGCGATAACCTAGAAATTCATCCGTGTTCTTGGCTGTGTTTGGGGCCCCTGAAACCGGGCCTAGCCCTGCGCGTGCCCCGGTAAAAAAATAGTGGACAAGCGGCCTCGATTAGTATAACTAAGAGAGGCATGAAAACAGCCGAAACCATTCTCGAAGTACTATCCAGCAAGAACACAATC
>JBEKYG010000137.1:0-11129 GCA_049511215.1 Acidobacteriota bacterium
GCATTCGTTCCATTGTTTTTCACTGTAACCGTCGCGTTAGGCACGACCTTGCCGCTCGCGTCATACACGGTTCCGTTGATGGCGCCGTCCGTAGTGGACTGCGCCAGCGCACTGCCCGCCAGAACTGCAATAAGCGACAGCGCCAAAAGGAATTGCCTGATTCCTGCACAAACCCCGCTGATTTTCATCGATTGCCTCCATTAAATGGTCAAACACCAGCGGTTACGGAGTGACTTTCGCGGTGCGCCTTGCGGCTGGAAGAGCCAGGTTCTCTTCCCGAGTCACACTTAACGGCTGCGCTGGTTTCGAGATCCCTCATAAATGCGTTTCGATGCCTCTAAGCCGCGCCCGGAGTCTCGGCATGCTGTCAATGGACAGCCTCCCCTTGCGCCATGGTCAGACCCGGCTGCTGCAAGCCAAATCGTTAGAACTTCGCTGCGATTCGGCTGGATTCTACACCAATGCCGTGGGGGATCAAATCAATTCCGCGTTTATTTCTGGCGCTCATCCCATGCCGGAGCAATCTTCAAAGAAATTTGAAAAATGGTTAACGCGAACTTCATACCGGCCCAACTTGAGATCGGGTTCCAGGAGATGCAGTCCAACTCGAACCATTGGAGTCGGGACCCCGCAGGTGGATGGATGCAGGACGCGCGAAATAACGGGTTGGGCAAAACCGCGTCATGCCGCCAGCCCCTCTCGAGTGCGGCGGCTGGCCGCCGCTTCATAAGCCGGAATACAACCCCAGACATGCGGCTTGCCGCCTTGCTCCAAACGCCCTTGCTGCCTTGGATTGGGCGACAAAGGTGAGGCACAGGGCTGGGGGTGCATCGCCCCCAGCCCTACTACTCCTCAGTCAAGCCGCCTCACAAGCCCACGGCTCCCGAATCTTTTCGTCCGATTCAAATCCGAAAATCTTCTGCCGGCTCGATTCCAACTTGCAATATCTCAAGCGATTGTCGTAGGCTACCGCCGTCGCGGAGTTTGCGGCCACACGCATGTGGCATTCCCTCAACTTCGCAGAAAGGGATTATGGAAAAGAGGATTTTGGAACTGGCAGTTGAAGCACTCCAAGGACAAAAGGCCGTAGTCGAAGCAGATATTGAATGGATCCGCGCCCAGTTGTCGGGTGGCATTAGAGCCGATAAACCCGCAATCTCAACGCCCGCCGTTCGGAAACGCCGGGGGAGAACCGCGGCCCAACGCAAAGCCCAAAGCGAAAAAATGAAAGCATATTGGGCCGCCAAAGCCAGGGCAGCCGAAAAGCCGGTTCCGGTCAAGCCCAAGAAGGGGCCGAAACACTCCGCGGCAAGCAAGGCCCAGAGCGAAAGGATGAAGGCGTATTGGGCAAAATGGCGCAAGGAAAACGAGAGTAAGACCAACGCCTGATCGCGCCGCCATCAGGGATTGAGTCCGGAGAGTTTCATTTTCCTTGAATCTGTACTATCAAAGGAGGTACGGGAAAATGAAATCCTCCGGACCTGGCCCTGGTCTCGGTTTCGCATACTCGGGCCTCCTGGACAACTACCCGCGGACTCTAGGCGTCGAACAACACTCGGCCGTCTACCCGATTTTCAAGTATAACGAGGAGGCAAGATAACGACATCGCCTGCAGGATCATCTGCAAGGCGTGTTGCGGCCGCTTCGAGCCGAAGCCGGCCAAACCGGGGATGAGTTACGAATAGTGCGTGAAGACTCGACTCGATTGGCACTCATTACTCATGAACTCATCACTTTTGGGCGGATAGATACCGATAAGCATGCCAACAGGAGGAACGAACTTGAGTCATAACCGCAAAGTGGCCATCGTTGGGCTCGGTTACGTCGGTCTACCGATTGCCATAGCCTTCGGAAAGCAGGAGCACGTCATTGCGTTCGATATCAACAAAGCGCGTGTCGAGGAACTGAGAGCCGGCCACGATCGCAACAAGGACGTTTCTCAATCCGACTTCGACGGGAGCAAAGCTGAATATACGACGGACCCCGCGCGGCTGAGCCAGGCCGATTTCCTCATCGTTGCCGTCCCGACGCCGGTGGACGAAGCTAAGCGCCCGGATCTGACACCGCTCATCCGCGCTTCGGAGACTGTTGGGCGCCACCTCCATGCCGGCTCCATCGTCGTCTATGAGTCCACAGTCTACCCCGGGGCGACCGAGGAAATCTGCGTGCCAATCCTGGAAAGGGAGTCGGGTTTCAAATGCGGCAGGGAGTTTAAAATCGGATACTCGCCCGAGCGCATCAATCCTGGCGATCACGAACACACGTTCTCCAAGATTCTCAAAGTCGTCTCCGGACAGGATGCCGAGACGCTTGAAATTGTCGCATCGGTCTACGCCTCCGTCATAGCCGCAGGCGTGCACAAGGCAGCTTCGATCAAGGTTGCCGAGGCTGCGAAGGTGATCGAGAACACCCAGCGCGATCTGAACATTGCCCTCATCAACGAACTCGCGATCATTTTTCATCGCATGGGTATTGATACCAATGATGTGCTGGAGGCGGCCGCAACGAAATGGAACTTCCTCAAATTCTCTCCCGGCCTCGTTGGCGGACACTGCATCGGCGTTGATCCCTACTACCTCACCCACAAAGCCGAGCAACTCGGCTACACTCCGCAGGTGATTCTTTCCGGCCGGCGGATCAACGACGGCATGGGGGTCTTCGTGGCCAAGGAGGTTGTCAAGCGCACGCTGGCGCGCGGCCAGGCCAGCTTTGATGGTAACCGGCCCATGGCAACCATCCTGGGATTCACCTTCAAAGAGAACGTCAGCGATTTGCGCAACTCTCGCATCATCGACATCGTCAAAGCCCTGCAATCCTATAGCTTCGACGTGCAGGTTCACGATCCACTGGCTTATCCTGAAGAGGCAGAGCACGAATACGGCATCAGGTTGTCGCCTCTTGAGGAATTGAAGCCTGCAAACGCAGTGATCCTCGCGGTGTCTCACGACCAGTATAAGGCGGACCCTTGGAAGCTGGTCACAGGGTTGCTTCACGGTGGTGAGGGAGTAGTGGCAGACGTGCGCAGGGTTCTGCCCCGCGAAAAAACCCCGAAGGGCATTACCCTATGGCGGCTCTGATTCACGACGTAATAGCCGCCGATGACGCAGCAGGCACAACAAAATTGAAGCCAGCAGATCCACGCAGACGGATGCTGATCTTATTTCTAAAACCGCGGGCTTAGCCGGGGAAGCCCATTTTCATCTGCGTGAATCCGCGCGCATCCGCGGTGCGAGCTTTTGGGTTGCGGGTGCGCCGCGCCATGTTTTTCGTTGTTTCATTCGGTTGCGATCGACAGGAGGCCCCAGATGAAAGCAAGGAAAACGATGGTTGGCCTGGTTTTGCTTGGCGTTGTTATTGGCACGGCAGCAGCTCCTCGACGCGGATCGAGTCAACCCGCACAGGATCTCAGTCAGATTTTTGCCAGGTCAGAAATGATGATCCCGATGCGCGATGGCGTTCGTCTGCACACCGAAATCTGCGTGCCGAAAAAGGCCGCCGGGCAGCTCCCCTTCCTGATCACGCGCACACCCTACGGTATAAACGACGACGATCAAGGCTTCTCTCGAACCTTCGGCAACTACCGCGAGATGATTCCCGAGGGGTTCATTTTCATCTTCCAGGACATTCGCGGCCGGTTCCGATCCGAAGGTCAGTTCGTCATGCAGCGTCCGCCGCGGGATCGCGACCATCCCAAGTCTGTAGATGAAGGTACCGACACCTATGACGCGATTGATTGGCTGGTCAAAAACGTCCCCAACAACAACGGCCGTGCAGGCCTTCTCGGCATTTCTTACGGCGGCTGGTTGACTATGATGGGATTGCTCGAGCCTCATCCCGCGCTCAAAGCCGCTTCCGAGCAGGCTTCGCCGGCCGACATGTTCCTAGGCGATGACTTCCATCACAACGGCGCTTTCCGCCTCAGCTACGGGTTTGAATATGCCTCAGAGATGGAAACGGACAAAACCAATTACTTGTTCCCGTTCGATATTGCCGACACCTTCGAGTGGTATCTTCGCCTGGGGCCGCTCACCAATGTCAACAAGCTATACTTCCATGAAAAGATTCCCAGCTGGAATGATTTCGTCTCCCATCCGAATTACGACGAGTTCTGGCAAAAGCAGGCGTTCCCGCGCTATCTGAAGGACCTGAGGCTCGCGGTGCCAAACCTCAACGTGGCCGGCTGGTGGGATCAGGAGGATTTCTACGGGCCGATGAAGATCTACGAGCTGCTCGAGAAAAACGACAGCAACCATATGAACTATCTGGCCGTCGGCCCATGGAACCACGGCGGCTGGGCTCGCGGCGACGGCAGCCGTCTCGGTCCGGTGCAGTTTGGAAATAATACCGGCCAGTATTTTCGCGAAAACATCCAGAAAGCCTGGTTCGATTATTGGCTGAAAGACAAAGGCGCGCTGCCGCTGTCGGAGGCTCTGACTTTCGAGACCGGCTCGAACCGATGGAAGACATGGGATGCCTGGCCGCCGCGGAAAAACGCCACGAAACAGAAGCTCTATTTCCACGCCAACGGCCGGCTCTCATTCGATGCACCGACTGACGGCGCATCCGATGCGTCCGACAGTTATCTTTCCGATCCTGACTACCCAGTGCCTTATCGCCAGCGGCCCATCCAGCCCACATACGGCCCGGGAAGCACATGGTCGACATGGCTGCTTGAGGATCAGCGGTTTGTCTTTCAGCGTCCAGACACAATCTATTGGTCGACAGAACCGATGGCGGAAGATCTGGGCATTGCCGGAGACATCGTTACGCACCTGTACGCCTCGACCACCGGCACCGACAGCGACTGGATCGTCAAGCTCATCGATGTCTATCCGGAGTCCTATCCGGGCGAGCCGAGAATGGCCGGCTACCAGTTGATGGTCGCCAACGAGGTCTTCCGCGGGCGCTTCCGCACTAGCTTCGAGAAGCCCAAACCGCTCGTCCCGAACCAACCGGCAGAGTTCACGATTGACCTGCACACCAACGATCACACCTTCCTGAAGGGTCATCGAATCATGGTCCAGGTGCAGAGCACCTGGTTCCCACTGATCGATCGAAACCCGCAGAAGTTCGTGCCCAACATCTTTCTGGCCGGACCGGCCGACTTTCAGAAGGCCACTCAACGGGTTTACCGCTCGCCGCAGTATCCCTCTAGCGTCGAACTGCCGGTTGTGAAGCACTGAAAAGGGATTTGTGTCACCTGAAAGACGATGTGTCCAAGAAAGAGCATCTTGCCCGGATGGCGCAAAATCACAGGCGCGGCCATGCCTGGGTCCAACCCAGGCCGGGGATAAACACGCCGGGGAGGAAGGAAAATGAATACATCAAATCTGCTTCAGAAGATCGCGAGAAAAGGCTCGGACCCTGCGAAGATCGCTGCGCAAGTCATAAAATCCCCTGAATTGATCGCGGGAGTCATGGAGGGACTAGGCGCGAATAAGCCGGTTCTAAAATATAGATGCGAGAAAATCCTTCGCAGCGTCGGCGAAAGAAAGCCGGAACTCCTCTATCCGCAATTCAACTTTTTCACCACGATGCTGGACTGCAACAACAGCATCCTGAAGTGGGGAGCCATCATCAGCATTGCCAACCTGGCCCGCGCCGACGGGGAAAACAAATTCGAGTCAATTTTCGACAGATATTTCGCACCCATCACTGGGCCGGTAATGATCACCGCGGCCAACACCATAGGCAGTTCCGCACGAATCGCCCTGGCCAAGCCGCATCTCGCCGATAGAATCTCAAAGGCGATCCTGAAGGTAGAGGGTGCCGAATACAAAACCCCGGAATGTCGAAATGTTGCTATCGGGCATGCGATCGATTCGTTGGACCAGTTCTTCGATCATGTTCAGGACAAAGACTGCATCATCCGATTCGTTAAAAAGCAGCTTATGAATACGCGGACGCCCGTTCGTAAGAGGGCTGAAAGGTTTTTGAAAAAGCGCAATATCCTAAGCTAGAACGAAGCGTGGAAGAAGCGAGGAAACGCCAGAGCATTAGGAACTTGCGAAAAATTTGATCTTCACCGTTTACCACAAAGACTCGAAGACTCAAAGGAGGATTCAAAGTATAGAATTTCTTCGAGCCTTTGAGTCTTCGAGTCTTTGTGTTGGTCCGATGGTTCCCACAACCCGGCGGAATCATTCCGTCCAGACGAGGATGCGTTCGCCGCGGCGGCCGCGGTGGTCGAGGATGAGTCCGGGTCCGTTGCGCTCTATGTCCTCTGCCGAGAGATTGAGCCGCTCCAGGTCTCCGAAGTTGTCGGATGAAAAAATGTAGGACCTCCCTCGCCTGTTGAGCTTCAAGATCCACATGGGCAGATCCAGTCGGACCAGGTTGCCCTGCCGGTCATCCCACACCATGACATGCATTGTCTGCACGGGTTGGGTGGGTCTCGGCTCAACCTCGGCTGGAGGCCGGTGAATTCGCGGACGCTCCCAGGAATCCTCGTCGATTTCGATCAACGGGGCTTTGCCGGCAAAACGCTCCCGGACTTGGTCGAATTCCCGTTCCCCGGATTCCACTGACACTTTCCGGATGTTCAAGTGCCGCAGCGAAAAGTAGGCGAGCGTGCCGACCAGTCCCCCACAAGCAAGAAGGGCGGCTGCGAGGAGGCCCACTGCAATCCAAATCCACTTCTTGGCGGCCATATCAAGCTCCTATCCGATTTGGCGATTATCTCACCGACACGCAATTATTGTCGAGTCACAAAGCCCCGCATGTCGTATGATTTCTCCGCGACGCATGACGTGATCAGAAAACGCCGTGGCCCAGGTCGGGTCAATCCGGATGCAGCGGCCGGAACCATGACAGAGGAGCAAGATGGACAATAACAAAAACAAAGGTTGCGGGTGCTGTGGCGGCGGCATCTTCGGCAGCATCGGGGCCGTCCTCGCCGCCTTGCTGAGCTGGAGAGCCAATCACAGTATACTCTGGGCCTTGGTCCATGCCTTCTTTAGCTGGTTCTACGTGTTGTATCACTGGCTGAAGTACGGCCACTTTCTGCCATGATCTGCCGAGTTCGCTGACACGAGGCATCGCGAAGGGAATCTGCACAACTTGGAGTCGGTCCCGCGACTCCTGTTCCAGGATCGCCAGAATATCCCGCGGCTGGCAGGCTCATTCCTTTCACTTCCGTGTTAGAATGGCGCCGCAATCCTCAAAGGAGAAGAGCCATGAAACGTCGCGATTTCCTGAAAAGATCCGCCGCTGGAGCTGCGGCAATCTCAATCATGGGCCGGGGACTGATATCCGCGGCCGTGCCCCAGGCCACGGCAAAGGTTGCGCTCGTCAAAACCCAGGATCGAGCGAAGGGCGTCCCCGCAGCCATGAAACTGATTGAATTCGCACCGCCCAAAGGGAAGAAGGTCCTGATCAAACCCAATTTCAATACCGCCGATCCCACACCAGGCTCCACGCACAACGACACGCTCCGCCAGCTTGTCGTGGAAATGAAAGCGCGCGGCGCCTCGAAAATCACGATTGGCGAGAGGAGCGGGCCTCCTCAGACAAAATCGGTTATCGAGACAAAGGGCATCCCGGCCATGTCTCAAGAGCTTGGCTTCGATATCATCAATTTTGAGGAGCTGACCGCGGATGGTTGGGTGCATTTCAACCCGCCGGGGAACCACTGGCAGAATGGTTTCGATGTTGCCCGCCCCATCACCGAGGCCGAATACCTGCTTTGGACATGCTGCCTCAAGACACACGGCTCCGGCGGCATCCATAGCATGTCGATTAAACTCGCCGTGGGCACGACCAACAAGAGCCTGATGCGCGAGCTGCATGGCGCCCGCCAGACCCACATGCGGCGGATGATCGCCGAGATCCACCAAGCCTTCAAGCCTCAGCTCATCGTCATGGATGGAGTGGATGTTTTCGTGGATGGGGGCCCATCCAATGGCAAGCTGGTCACAGCCGGCGTAATCATTGCAGGCACGGACCGCATCGCTGTCGATGCAGTCGGGCTGGCGGTCCTCAAGCAATTGGGTTCCAATGACGCGATCATGTCCAAGAAGATCTTCGAGCAGGAGCAGCTCCAGCGTGCGGTGGAGCTGGGCTTAGGAGTCGGCAATCCCGATCAGATCGAGATCGTGACAGGAGACGCCGACAGTCGTGCCTACGCCAACACTCTCAAAGGAATCCTGGCCCAAGGCTAGGTAAACCCTGCAGAAGGTCTTGTATCCGCGGCATTCAAGGGCCAGGAGAGCTATTGCGAATTCGAGGCTGATCGGCCCCTCGGATTCCGGACATCGCAGATACGGACCTGCTGCCGCGAAAACCGATAAATCGAGGAGAGGAGCGTATGAAACCGGTACTGCGTTTATCATCGCGAGTGACGCTGGCGATCCTGCTTCTGGGTGTTATGCTCGCGCCGGCTCAGGACCTGAAGTCCATCCAGCTGCCAAAGCCTCAAACTGACGGAGGACGGCCTTTGATGCAGGTGCTAAAGGACAGGAAGACCACCCGGGAATTCAGCAGCGAAAAGCTGCCGCTACAGGTACTCTCGAACCTCCTCTGGGCAGCGTTCGGAATCAATCGGCCCAGCGGGCAGCGGACCGCTCCCTCCGCGGTGAACTGGCAAGAGATCGATCTTTATGTGGCATTGTCCGATGGCTTGTTCCTTTACGATGCGAAGGCCGACGCTCTGCAACCGATCCTGGCCGAGGACATCAGGGCCGCCACCGGAACCCAGCCCTACCCAAAGGACGCGCCCGTAAATCTGGTCTATGTCGCCGATCTCGACAAACCAGGCAGGGTGCCCGAGACGGAGAAGGATTTTTGGTCCGCTGCCGACGTCGGCTTCATCGCACAAAACACCTACTTGTTCTGCGCCTCGGAAGGGCTGGCGTCCGGGGTCCGAGCCTTGATTGACCGGCCGGCGCTGGCAAAAATCATGAAGCTGCGGCCGAAGCAGAAGATCCTCCTGGCACAATCGGCGGGCTACCCCAAGAAATAATCGACCACGCCTAGAAGGCGTGGCTTTGGCCTGCCCCGCACAGCGGGGCGAATCAGAGCAACCTCGGGGTCGGGGTCGGAATCGGGATCGAATCGGAGTCGATTGCAATCAGGCGGTTCACTTACACACCTCGGTTGCCATGCCGATTCCGACCCCGATAGCGACCCCGACCCCGAGGATCCTTCGATCATGTCCGTGGAATTACGGCTCGCCGGAACGGCAGAGCCTTTCAGGGTCGCACGGCCATAGGCCGTGGTTTCACGGCCATAGGCCGTGGTTTAACCTGCAATAAGGAACACGAGATTAGGGGGTCCAGAATTTCTCCACCCTCATGTGCCTGCTCCCCACTTTGTCGCCCACCATATCGTAGACCACCGCTTTGATAAACAGATCCTTCGCGTTGGTGGGAATCAGTATGGAACAAGGAATTCCCGATTTCAGGTACTCCTGGTAACTTGCCTCCTGCAGCTTCAGGTCCAGCGTTTTGGAGATACTTCCAAGAGGATGTCCGCCGGCATCCTGACAATATACGGCAATGCGCAGCTTGCCCGTGTGCAGGCTGTTAACGGTCTTGAGTGCAATCTTCGCTGCGTTAATCTTCAGGTCAACCTGGAGTTCAGGCTTACCGCTTTCATCATTTCCCTTGGAGGTGCCGAGCTTGAAAGGAATGTCGTCCACATTATCTGCATACATCACGGCCGCGGAAACACGGCTGTAGGCGAGAAACTCCGCCCTGTCATAAGGCTGCAGCTTATCGCGGGCAAAATACCCACGTCTGAAAAACAGCTTAAGGCCCGGCCGATTTACTCTGACATTAATCTGCCGATATTTCCCGTTCCAGTTTTCATCCTTCGGATAATAGCCCAGCAGGTACTCGACACGCGTGCTTTGGTTGACAATATCGAGTGCCTTGCCGATATCCTGGTAGATCGATACATGGCCTCCTGTAATCGCGGAAATGTTTCTCAGGCTTTGTCCCGCAGCCGTATCACCGAAACTGAACAGAGAGCCGAGTGGCGGTGGCGCGGATGCCGGGGTCGCTCCCCTTGAGGAAGATACCTCCACTCCCGTGGTGGGCATGATCGTTGGCGCCAGACCGCCGGTATGGAAGGTATCGATGGCAACGCGGGCGTCGTTGGCGACGGCCGCGATGCCTTTATCGTATTCCGTATCTCCATACGGGAACAACAACCCCTTTCCGCTGAAGAAAAGCAAATGCTTCTCGCCCTCCATGTAACGCAAATATTCGATGCAGGTAAAGATATTCTGCGAATCCTCGATGGCTTCCGCTGCCCTCGGGATGAATTCATCGAATGGCAGCGATAGGGTGATTGCATCCGCTTCGAGCTGGTCGAACGCCATCAGATTCTGCATCGTAAGCGATCCGGTCTGCAATCCTGATGCCGCCGCATCATTGGCGGTGGCCGCGCGCATGTCCGTCTCTGCGGCCCTATCCGAGCTGCCCAGAATGATCCCGGCCGCCTTGTCCCACTCGCGCACAATCGCGCCCTCTGCTGTTACGCGTCCCGGGGGTACCTGCCGGGATGCCAGTCCGGTGGCGGTCTCAAAGATCTTGGCGATTTCGGGTTGCAGAGATTTGGGAAGTTCTTTGGCTCCATAGAAGGCATTAAAGCCGCGCAAGTGCAACTCCAGCCAGGACTCGATACTTTCGTAAACCTTTATGTACTGCAGGAGCACCTGCGCGATCTGTTCGTGATCGGTAGTGAAGTCGGTAGCGTGACCGTAGGCATACACCGCCACCCGATCCTGAGGCAGGAGATCCTTTCGCACGAACTGGATCAGAGCGTCTATGGCTTTTAGCCCCTGGTTATGGCGACCTCGCCCCAACAGGATCAGGAAGGTGCGCGCCTGTTGCGGCGCCAGCTCCAGTGCGGGAACCAGTCGTATGGCGGAGGGTTGGCCAGGTTCCGCAGCAGCTGCAGTGAATGTCTGTACCGAGAAGTGCCGGATCTCCTGGGAACGCCCGTTCTCGAATATTTGAAAATCCTCCTGCTTTAGGTCTGTCACCGGGCGATCGTGATCATCGGTGACGATCACATCGACCGGGACGAGCCCGACGCGGACGCGGATGAATCCCGGGGGACCCGCTTTCTGATCTCCAGATTGCGCCTGTGTCGAAATGCCTTGAAGGCCCGCAGTGAGAAGGCCG
>JBEKYG010000138.1:0-9186 GCA_049511215.1 Acidobacteriota bacterium
CGATAAAGGTAATAGCTGATTACGCGCCGCAGGGCATCGTTGGTGGCGCTTCTGGCCGGGCCCCGCACCTCCGAGTCGGCGGAGTATTCCTCAAACCGGAGCTGCATGGCATCGAAGACGCTGTGCGAAAGCTCGCCATGACTCAGTCCCGTCGGCCCCTTGTCCTGAGTCGCTTTGTGGAGGGCCGAACGCAGCAGGGCCACCTGGGAGAAATCATTGAAGTGCCCAGCCTGCAGCGAGGCGTCCTGGCGGTTATCGGTGAAGCTCAGGAGCTTGCGGGCCTCCGGCTTCAGTTCGCGATCGGCCTGCAGTTCGATGAGAGACCGGACTGCCAGGATCGTGGTTGCCGTGCTCCGGTTGTCCACGCCGAGCGTCGCCAGTTTGGAGCGTTCGGATTTCTGGCTCTTGGTGTAGGCTACTCCGCAGGACGGCTCGAGGCAGAAGAGAAAATTGCGCCGGATCAACGTAGCCGGGATGCCCTGCCCTTCGGACACGAGACGGCCGCCGGCATCGACAAAAACCGGTTCGGGAATGTCGGCTCGTGAATCGGGCCGAATGCGTTCCACACCCTGAGGCGTCACTTCCTTCATGAAAGCGGGAAGCCGCTCCATAAGCGCCGTCCCCTCCGTCCGCGGCCAGGGTGCGGACTCGGACGTATAGAGATAGGCGTTCATGCTGCCGTCGTCGTCTTCCTCGCGATGGTCTTCCCTGGCAAGGAGCGACTTGCCGTGCTCGTCCGAGACTAATTTCACGCGGTAATAGGCCGTGCCGCACTGGCGGCAAAAAACCAGAGGGAAAAGGGGCTTGTCAGGTTCACCGGGCTTGGCGCCCTTCTTCGACATTTCCAAGTGACGTTCCGCCTCCGGCTCGATGGTTGACCATACCGTATCGCCGCGGGTGAAGAACTGGTGCAGCCGGAAAGCAAAGATGGGGAAACGGCTCGATTCGCTGCTCCGCAGCTCGGAACCCTTGAGAAGGAACCTGCGCAGCACTGCAGCGCACCGCGAGGGGTCGGACAGGGTCAACCGAGCAAGTTCTTCCGCCGCACTGTCTCCGCCCTCGATGGACCGCGGGGCTTGCCTTATGAGTCGGCCGGTTCCGTCTTCCGTGCGGATGCCGAATGTGGATTCGATCCAGGAGGCAAGGGGGTGCAGGTGGTATGCCTCGTAAGTGTCGGGCGGAGGAGCGCCGGCTGCGATCACCTCGCGGAGTGCCTCGATTATCTGCGGATCTTCGAAGTTGATTTCCGGCGTGGCGCGCTCCAGTGTCTCTCCGATAATCTGGGATGCGTCGAATGGAATGCCAAACAGCGTTTCTGCAACCTTGGCTACTTCGCGTTTTTGCTCTTTGAAGGAGCCACCGCTGGCCATCGTGGCCGAGGTGCCGATGCAGATCGCATCCTGCGCGCCGAAAGCCAGGCGACAGCGCCGGATCAGCAAAGCCACATCCGCACCCTGTCTCCCGCGGTAGGTGTGCAATTCGTCGAAGACGAGAAAGCGCACCCCCTGCGCGGCGCGAACCAGTTCGCGGTCCTCGCTGCGGGTGAGCAGCAGCTCCAGCATCATGTAGTTGGTGAGGAGGATGTCCGGTGGATTACTACGAATCACCTCCTTTTCGAAAACCTTCTCCTGTCCCGTGTAGCGGGCAAAGCGGACGGGGGGCGTCCCTTCAGGATAACCCTTCTCAAGGAACTTCTTGAGCTCTTCTTCCTGACTGTTGGCTAAGGCGTTCATGGGATACACCACGATGGCCTGGATGCCCCGTCCCGATCCATTGCGAAGAACATGGTCTACGGCCGGCACGATATAGGTGAGGCTCTTGCCCGATCCCGTGCCGCTGGTAAGCACGAACGACTTGTTTTCCTTTGCTTTGAGGATTGACTCACGCTGATGAGTGTGGAGCACGAGCGGCTTGCCGGTATGATCGGTGTCGGATTTATCGATCCGAAAAATCCTGGCGCACGCGGGATGTAGGATGCCTTCGGCCACCATCTGATCGATCGTGCCCGCCGATAGAAAGGTCGGATTGAGCTGGAGCAGGGGTTCCGGCCAGAACGCCCCCGCATTCAGCTCGGAATCAACCCTGTTTGAGACGCGATTGTCGGCGATTTTAATGAAGCTGCGAGTGTAACTTGCGTAGTCACCAACGAGACGATCTCGAAGCTCAAAAACGTTCATTTGATTGCTCCAGACACGAACGGAACGTCGGCAAGGACGGAGTTTGCCTTAAAGTGGGAAACGGGATCGTTCCGGAAGGGATCGTGTTCTGCGACATTGTCGTCAATCCCCCCAGTGAAGGCGGAATCCGGACGAGCAATTTGTGAGGCATTCGGCCCATCGAGAGTCAGGTAATCGAGGGTTTCGTTCGGAACTATACGTAAAACAACAGTCTGGTACGGAGTTTGAAGCAAAACGGGGACATTCCCGTAAAGGCATTCGGCTCTCTTCTTCATCCGGATACAGAACCGACCGGCCAATACGTCGTTCCGTAGTCGGCTTATTAAGGCGTGGAGGCGCTGTTGAGACGTCTCGATAATTGACTTCATGGCTTTTCCTGCAAGAATGCCCAAACTGCAAGGGCTCGCCCAAATGCCATACTTTGCATCCCGTTCCGGGCATCCAGGCACGCAAGTCGAATTGGATCCGTCCTGCCGAGGGGGGTCACAGCAGGGCAGGGCGATTATAGAGACTTTCCGGGGACAGCGCGATAGAAAAGCTCCAAACAAAGGACGTCGGATTTAGGAAATGCTGTTTGAAAAATGCTGCCTGTTTTCCGCGGTTTCAGTTACGTTAGCCCCGAGGCGAATGTCTCCGTCGACCTGATTTCTGGGAACCACTGGAATCTGACCTTGTCGCATCCGGGCTTTCCGAGGAGGATCGCAATGGAAGACAAATTATCGGAGTTCTTGTTGGGGGGGATCCGGGAAATAGACGAGGGCTCAGAAGAGGATTCCGATCCCAAGGAACGCGAATCGGCCCCTTGGGGCAACAGCAGAGATTCGGATCACCAAGGAAAAACCACGAACGCCGCCACCACACCAGTGGATCATCCGCAGAGCGGCAATGTGGCCCCGCAAAAATGGATGAACTTCTAAAGTAAAGTTCCCAACCGATTCGCATCTAGTCCCCGGCTCAGACTCCAAGTAAGTTCCAGGCCATGGCTGAAGGCGACCAGGACAAAATCAAGGCAGACGACGCTCGCAATGGCCTGCGTAAGCTTGGTTTAAACGAGGACACGGACATTTCCTGGAGGCAAAAATCACAGAGGAACGATTACGAAAACTCCTGAGGAGGGACGAATAAGCAAACACCTGAGCTTGACGATATGTGCTACCATAAACGCTGAAGACGTTGGTTGACTATGCGCGATGAATCCATCCTGCCGTCAGCTGCCAACCTCACACCCGAGGCGGCTTTGGTGGTTGCGTTTTCTTACGGGAAGATGAGTCCACAAAGAGGGCGGCAGGAGCAGAACCTGCATTTGAAACGACCGCGAAATCTCGGAGCACGTCGAATTTCAAGAGGCTGCTAATGGAAACCGCCCCTGTAATAAAATCTTTCCTGATCGCCGATTCTGTCTTTCAAGCCAGTGACGGCAAGTGGTGCATTATTGGGGTTTTTGACCGAATATTCGCGCCTTCATTTCCCGCCCTTCACTATTCCCTTGGCGTTTTCATCAGACTGGCCGATGTCGAAGGCGACTATAAGGTAGATGTCGAATTTTACGACAGCTCTAATCGTTGCTTGGCGAAAATGACTCCGTTGCAGCTTCAGGTTAGGGATCGTACCAACGAATTCGGTTTTGGGATCCAAACCTATGGGCTCCCGATCCCAGGTCCCGGAATCTATTTTTTAAAGGTCCTTTTCAACGGCGAACCTGCAGTTGGAGATATCAGGTTGGAAGCCTGCCTTAGCGGAGGGGAAACATCATGATTCAGGAAAAACTGATCTGCGAACACCCAGATGCTCCTCCCCGATCGATTGGCGCGCGTGTGGCCGCCGCCCAAGGTGCATCGACACCGCTTTGCGGAAGGTGGCACTCACCAGGATCCCTGATCACGGCTGCGTGTGCAAAATTCAAAGAGGTAGCTGTAGTTGCCGAAAAATATGAAGGAAACAGGCACAGTGTTCTGGTGTTATTGCGCCAGGATCCGGACGAGGTGCTCGACGCCATTTACGATGCTGAAGCAAAGGCCATCAGTGATTTGAAGAACATGCCATTCGATCTGCGCGTGACCGTTCCTTTGCAGGCATGGGATCTGGATCAACTTCGTCGCACATACCTTGTGCACTATGCCGCGCGATGAGTGCCTCGGACCCAGGCATCTATTTCAAGCTGATCGAACATGATCGAGACGTTTTGCAGCTGGTGTCTCATAACGCCCGACCAGGCTGTGACACGTCGGATTGGCAAATCACAATTCTGTACTATATTCTCTGCCTCTACATGAAGGCTTTTGGAAGAGTCTGCGGAAGAGAATTGCAGGATCACTATTCCATCAAACAGTGGCTCAATAGCGAAAGCCGGCTCATTCCGATCGCGCGTCCATATCGCAAAGCCGAAGAGTGGTCGCGCGATGCAAGATACGAAGGCCGACGATTCTCCTCGAAGGAAGTGGAGCGATTTCTGGGGTGGTTTAAATTCGTCCGTCAACACGTCGCCGGGTTACTCTCCACCGCAGGGATAACGAACCTGCCAAATATTGATTCGGTTGAACAATGAGCGCTTGCCCTTCCTCGATCTGCCTGGATATCCCTTCAGGGGAGGAGGGGAAACACTGAGATCCGCGAATTGCCGATTCAATCCTGCCGGATTATGGAGATCTCGGGATGGAGCGCCGTCCCCTCGGAAACTGAGATGATACTTACAGGGCGAAGGGATTAAGGCGATTGCAGCTGCGATCAGCATATGCGGCTGATAGTGGTCCTGAGAGCCTGGACGCACCCCTGCCCTCTTCTTAGTGGTCAGTTCTGGGCGGGCAACATTGGGCTCAACGAACCGAGGAGCAACACCTGGAACAGGCACCCGAGCACGATCGACTTGGCTTCGCTCGGCGCCTTGTTGTCGAGGATTGGAGCGAAGAGTGCGTCAATCAGGCCAGCCCGTTCCGAAGGGGAGAGTTCAGAACGTCTCGCGGCTGAGAAGCGCCACAGGTGTGTGCGCAGCCGCCATGCAACCTGTTGATAGAATGCCTCGAGTTCCCGATTGAATGCCTTTATGTACTGGCGGCTGGCGAGCACGGTGAGGGCTTCGCTGAAACCGCCGATCAGCACACGCTCGAGCAGTTTCTCGCCGGCTCCAAGCATGTTTTCAGCAACCACCCCGCCAACCGCGCCCATGTCCATCCTTGAGGCGAGCTCGGCAAAGCGGTGCGCCTCAAGCTTGCTTTCCAAGCCTACTAAATAACAGTAAAAGTCCTCCAGCAGAGCGAGCGCCGCGGCGGTCTGATCGCGCGCGAGGGGCGAATCGGCCATTTCCTCTCGCGCCAGCAAGATGCTCTGTAAAGAAAGGAGGTCACTGGCCGATGGTTTTTTCAAGATGCGCTGCAGCAGCGTCGTTGCGTCCACGGGCGCATCGTATTTCCGATGATTCGTCATGTCAACGTCTTACCTTAAATTCGAGATTCGAGATTCGAGATTCGAAATTCTAAGATCTCGAATCTCGAATTTCGAATCGCCGGAATTTTGCAGATCACGATTTTTCGAGTTTCGCTTTGATCTGCTCGGGGGTTAAGGGAAGCCGATTCAGCCTAACTCCGGTGGCATCGAAGAGGGCGTTGGCCATCAACCCGCCCATGCATGTGATGGGCGGTTCTCCGCACCCCATTGGTTCGATTTCAGGGTTGTCGACCAGGACAACTTCTATCTTCGGCGCCCATGAGAATCGGGCAATTTCGTAAGAGTCGAAGTTCAGGTCCTTGATCTCTCCACCGATGAAGTGAATTTCCTCGGCCAGGCAGTATCCCAGCCCCATGGTGACCCCTCCCTCGATCTGCATCTTCGCCCCTTCGGGGTTGATCACCGGTCCCATGTCCTGCGCAATTACGATGCGATGGACCTGGATCTTGCCGCTCTTCTTATCCACTTCGAGTTCGGCCATCGCGGCCACGCAGGTATTCAGATAATCCAGGCTGACAACCCCGTGGCCCCGCCCGCTGGGCGCCTTGGAAGGTTTCCAGCCGAACTTTTCAGCTGCCGCATTCAGGACTCGAATTATTCTTTTTTGAGTCTGGTCCGCCTGGTTCAGATTTTTCAAACGGAACTCCAAAGGGTCCATTCCGGCCTTCGCGGCCATGAGATCGATGTGCGACTCCCTGGCAAAGATGTTGGTGTTGCTGCCGGGACCGCGCCAGGCGCCGGTGCCGAACGGATGGGCGGCGGGAGCGCCCCGTGCCGCGCCCCGTGAGACCGTTCGCTGATGCGGGATTTCATAGGGCGGTTCGGAGCTCCTATTGCCTGCAAACAAGACCTGATAGTCCCAAAAGACAATCTGGTTGGAGGCGTTGAGACCGGAGCTTATTTTGACTACCGCGGCAGGCATAAAAGTGTCATTAAAGAACTCATCTTCACGTGTCCACGCAACTTGAACCGGTTTCCCACACATTTTGGAGAGTCGTGCTGCCTGCACTGCCTGAACGATCTGGCTCTTGCCGCCAAATCCTCCGCCGACGAACGAGGTGATGATCCGGACTTTATCCGCGGACAGCCCCAGGGTCCGAGCGATCTCTGTTCGAGCGCCAAAGGGTTGTTGGGTAGAGACCCAGACCGTAGCGCCGTCCGCCTCCACCTGGGCCAAAGCCGTGTGCGTTTCGATGGGGGCGTGGGCGACGTAGGGCGTGTAATAGGTCTCGTCAAACTTAAGCGCGGCGAGTTCCCTGCCTTTGGCCAAATCCCCACTTTCGCGCACGACGCTACCCTGAGGATCCGCGGAATCCAGCAAGTGTTGGAAGATGGTTTTCTCGTCGAGTTTTTCGTTGGCTGGCTCATACTGAGCCTTGATTCGATCGAGGGCCTGGTTTGCGCGATCGGGAAGCTCATGGACCACGGCCACGAAATCTCCTTCCTGGAACACGCGCGCATTATTGATCTCCTTGACTGCTGAAGCATCAATGCTCTTCAGTTTGGCGCCATGCGCGGGAGGCCTGAGCACTCTGCCGTACAGCATCCCGGGCAGGCGAAAGTCGCCGGCATACTGGGCCTTGCCCGTTACCTTCTCCATGGCATCCGGGCGCGGGAGCGGCTTGCCGCAGACCTGAAAAGCCGAAGGCGGCTTCAGGCCCGGCTTCTGCGCAAGATGCTTTTCGATGGTTTTCCCCTGGGCGAGCGCGCCATAGGTGACTCGTTTCGCAGGGTTGCCCTTCTCACTCACGATCCCATCCTTTGCCACCAGGCGTTCCGGCGGCAGGTGGAGATTCTCGGCGGCCAGCTGGATCAAGACTTCCCTGGCCTCGGCGCCGGCCGCCCGCAGCGCGGGCCCGAAGTACCTCACGCTCCGTGAACCATTGGTGCCGCCATCGGGCGGGCAGAGCTTCGTGTCTCCCATCACCATGTGGACTGAGTTATACGGAACCTCGAGCTCCTCGGCAAGCATTTGGGCCAGCGCCGCGTTGATCCCCTGTCCCATCTCGATCTTGCCCGAGAAGCCGGTGACTTGCCCGTCCGGGGCGATTCTGAGATACGCGTTGAAGTCCTCAGGATAGCTGCTGCCGCCGCCACGCCCCTGTGCGAATGAAGAGAGTTCGTCGAATGAGAAGAAAATATAAACGCCGGGTCCCAGCAGCTTGAGAAATTCTCTGCGGTCCAGCGAGCAGGCAGATGTACTCTCATCGAATTCAGGATCAGGGATCTCACCAGTAGCCATTGTTGCGTTCCCCCTCAAAAGCGCCCGCGGCGCGCCGTCATGGAAAAGCTCTCCTTGGCGATGCCGAACGGCCGCTATTTTACCGCAGATTGCTCAAATGCGCGATTATCAAAGTTCTATAGTGACAACGAGTTCTGTGCCTCCGCGAAAACCTCCTCTGGCGTTATGAATTCCATGCAGACATTGCGCCGGCAGGTCTTCTGTAGTGGAGTGCTCTGGCACGGAGCGCAGGGAACGGAATGGCGCACAATGCGGACGGGTGCGAAGCTCGAGATCGGCCTGGTCTGTTCCAGCCTGCCGGGTCCCCACAACACCACCAGCGGCGTGCCCACGGCTGCCGCCATGTGGCACGGCCCCGAATCGACCGAGATGAGCAAGTCCAACCTCTTGATCACGGCCGCAAGTTCTCTGACCCTTGTCTGGCCTGCGATCGAACGTACTCGTCCATCAGGCAACTGTCTACCGAGCACTTCGGTGTCCCGCGCATCTTCCGAGGATCCCGTAAGAACCACGCTTGCACTATCACGCTCCAGAAGCATGCGGATCAATCGGTCGAAGTTGGTGAGACTCCACCCTCTCAAACGATGGTCCTGGCGTTTTTTCCTTCCTTGTGGTCCCCAACCGATGTGCACGCCTATGCGCGGCCGTGGAAGCTCGTGCAGCAGATGCTCCGCCGCTGCCTCATCGCCCGGTGCCAGGCGCAAGTCCATGTCAACGTCTTCGGGCGCGGGATCCTGAATCCCTCCCACGTTCAGATTGTTGACGATCGCGTGCAGGCGGGGATCAAAAGGTACTTCGGCGAAACTCCTTATCTGCCGCGGGCAGGCGTGCTCGATCAGGATGCGGTACCGAGGCGCGCTCTCCAGCAGCACTGCCAGATCGTAATTGCGGTCACGCAGTGCCTGGACCAGCCGGCGCTTCTCGAGAGAAAGTGCCAAAGGCAAATTCCGGCCCTGCAGCCGGAAAAGTTGCGACAGATAGGGGTTCAGCTCGAGCAACGGCGCCGCCAACTCGGAACAAAGCAAGTCGACCTCGATCTTCGAATGACGCGCGTGAAGCGCGCGGAGCAACGGCGTGACCATCAAGGTATCTCCCAGCGCACCGACCCTGACAACCAGAACTCTCGATGGCCCCGAACCTGCCGAAGTGATCTCCTCTGTCATGACAGGTGAAGTTTAACACGCAAGTGCCCGCAAATCCTTTGCCAGGCGGAAAGGACCTTTACCGCCAAGACTCCAAGGCTCCAAAAGTTTTGATCCTTACTTGAATTCGAGATTCGAGATTCGAAATTCTAAAATCTCGAATTTCGAATCTCGAATCGCCGAT